>DIEK01000093.1 GCA_002418595.1 Candidatus Omnitrophica bacterium UBA5776
TTTATCTGCTGCGAGGCCGGTTCCGCGGGGAGGCTGTCCGGCGCGGACGGGGATACCTGTTGGATATGAAATTGTCGGCTTTCTGCGCGGGCGGCGGGTGGCAGTCGGCGTCCGGAACGGCTGTAGTGCTGGCTCATTTCTACCCGGGACATTCTTCCGGCAGGGAGGCCGTATTAAAATGCCGCTATTCGCGGTTCAAACATTTTTCCCTCGACTCCGGGCGGGACCTGCGTTTTTTATCCGGGGAGAAGAACGGCAGGTCTTTACGCGACAGGATTGGAGGATTGTTGAATTACAAGCATACGCCGGCTGGAAAGGGGATAATCTCGGCCATGGTGTTGGGAGACAAACGCGGCATCCCGCCTCTCGTCAAGCGAACGATGCTGCGTACCGGCACTCTGCATCTGTTGGTGGTCAGCGGTTTCAACACCGGCCTGGTGGCTTTTTTCGCGCTTTTTTTGCTGAAAGCCGCGCGCGTGCCGAGAAAGGTCAGGATCCTTCTTGCCTGTTGCGCCGTGGCCGCGTATTGCCCGGCCACCGGAAGCGCGCCCCCGGTTTTCCGCGCCGCGGTGATGACCATTCTCCTGTTGTCCGCGTATCTTATGCGCAGGGAAGCCGTTTTGCTCAATCTGCTCGGCTGTGCCGCCGCGGTACTGCTGTTCTGCGATCCGCAGATGCTCTTCAGCGTCAGTTTCCAACTCTCTTTTCTCAGCGTCTTTGCCATAGCCGTATTATGCCCCTTATTCCGTGCCCTTTTCGGCAACGCGGCCGCGGGCGGCAGATTACTGCGCTGGAGCAGGGAGGCGGGAATAACCGGTTTTTCCGCCTGGATAGGAACATTACCGTTCATATTGTTCTATTTCCGGCTGTTCTCCTGGGTGGCTGTGCCGGCGAACCTGCTGGCGGCTCCTCTAACTTCTTTGATTACTATCTGCGGCTTCTGTCAGATCATCAGCGTCCCCTTTTTGCCGCGTCTGGCCGGATATTTCGCTTTTATCTCCGACACCCTGATCACGGTTCTGGTTTCTCTGCTGGTTTTCCTGGAACGTTTCCCGGGCGCATGGCTTAATATCTGACGGGCCGGTTTTGTCCGGCTCACCCGGAGGCCCGGTATTTCTTATTGCGCTTCGTCGGTAAGGAGCATATAATTAAAATAACTTGGTTAAGGCGGATCAACTCTTTCAGGGATGGCGGTGGTGAAAAAAGTAGACAGTTTAAGTGTGGTTATCCCCATGTATAATGAAGAGTATTACGCGCGGGAGGTCGTCGCTGAGGCCATTCGCGCCGTCTCCTCCGTCACTTCGCGCGTAGAGGTGATTGCCGTGGACGATCATAGTTCGGATGCCACTCCCGTAATACTTGGGAATCTCGTTTCCGGAGACAGCAGGATAAAAATGGTGCGTAATAGCCGCAGGCTGGGGCTGGGCGGCGCCCTGCTGGCGGGATTTGCGGCCGCCTTGAACTCGGCGGTTTTATATACCGACGCCGATTTCCCCTGTGATATGGGGAATATTCGCCGCGCCGTGGAACTTATGGAAAGAGAAGGCGCCGATATAGTGTCCGCCTACCGGAGCGGATGCCTCCGGGAAAACTTTCACAGGTCGGTGTATTCATTTGTATTCAACGGGATAGTCAATCTTTTTTTCAATCCCGGGATAAAAGACGTCAATTTCTCCTTTAAATTGTTCGACCGCGAAAAACTGAACGCGTTGAGGATAGGTTCGAGAGGGTCGTTTATCAATACAGAGATATTCGTTAAGGCGAAGCGGTCCGGATATAAGATAGCGCAGTTCCCGGCGCAGTATCTGCGGCGGACGAAAGGCGTTTCAAAACTTGATAACTTCGGTAATATCTTCGGCATATTGCGCGAGATGGCCTGCTTCGCGGTATCCGAAAGGAAACGCCGTCCGTTCGATAAATGATAACCCGTGTTTTATCCGGTATCTCGCGTTATTCCGGTTTCTGGTCCGGGATATACTGC
This sequence comes from Candidatus Omnitrophica bacterium UBA5776, assembly GCA_002418595.1. Classification (GTDB taxonomy): domain Bacteria; phylum Omnitrophota; class Gorgyraeia; order Gygaellales; family Profunditerraquicolaceae; genus Undivivens; species Undivivens industriae. The sequence continues at coordinate 1,982 of DIEK01000093.1, forward strand.
CGGTTGCGTTTATTGACCTGTCCCTTCGGCAGGATATCGGAATTTGTCCCGGCTCGGGGGCGTATTCTCGACCTGGGGTGCGGGGCCGGCGTATTCTCTTTTCTGCTTTCCGTTTCTTTGCCGTCGAGGCAGATAATCGCAATGGACTGCCGAGCGAAGAGGCTCCGATTCTCGGCGCGCGTCGCGGAAGAGAACGGTTTCGGGGCGCTTTCTTTCGTGCAAGGGGATATTCTTTCTTTTCCGTATCCCGGACCCGCGGATTGCATATTGCTGGTCGATGTCCTTTATCAACTGCCGTTCGAGCAAAAAACCGCCGTTATCAGGAAGTGTTATGAAACGCTGGCTAATGACGGGGTGTTGCTTGTTAAAGAGACCGACGCCGGACCGGGGTGGAAAGCCTTGTTCTGTTATCTGCAGGAAATGATGCTGGCGCGGTTGATAAAACTGAACCGGGGGCGCGTGGAACCTCTTGCCTGCGCCGCCTGGATGAAGCTGCTGGCGGAAGAAGGATTTTCGGCCGTCATGCGCAGAATAGACAAAGGATATCCGTATCCCCATGTCCTTTTCGTGTGCCGTAAGACGGAGAGGGGATGAAGAAAATACTGCTTTTAAACCCGCCGTCTCCGCAGTTATGCGTGAGGGATTATTACTGCACTTTTTCGGCGAAAGCCGCCTACTGTTGGCCGCCGCAGGACCTGATTGCCTTAAGCGGCAGATTGAGCGGGGATTTCCAGGTTTCTTATTATGATCCCCATTCTCACGGAGACGACCGCCGCCGCAGCCTGGAATACGTGCTGTCCGGAGGTTTTCACGCCGTTATTTTTACCACAGGATCTCTTTATCTGGATGAGGATATTTCTTTCGTCAAGGCGGTTAAAGAGAGGCTGCCGGGAATTCTCATAGTCGCCAGCAGCGCTATTTTTCGTTCTATAGGCGAAGAAGTTATGAAAAAGAACCCTTTTATAGACGGCTTGCTTTTGGATTTTACCAATGATGACGCGCTTAAGTTCCTGCGCGGCGATTACGGCGGCATCTCCGGGATGTTCTTCAGGGACGGCGGCGGCGTGCTGCATTTGAAAGATAACGCCGGCACCGGAAGATTCTCTTTCCCTGTCCCCCGTCACGAGCTTTTCAACGGGCGCCAGTATAGATTCCCTCCCGGGGTTTTTGACAAACGGGGCCCCTTCTTTACTACCGTCGCTTCCGCGGGCTGCCCTTTCAAGTGCGGTTTCTGCACTGCGGCCTCAGTGCCGTACAGCCGCAGGGACACAGGCAATATTATGGAAGAGATGGACTGGATATGGCGTAAAACCGATGTGCGCAACATCTTTTTCGCCGACTGCAGTTTTACGGCCGATCCGGGCGCCGCCGTTGATCTATGCGGCAGGCTGTCCGCTCTTTACGGCGGGTCCCTGTGCTGGATCTGCAATTCCCGGGCGGAACCTCTTTTGGAGAGAGAGACTGCGCGTATGCTGCGCCGCGCCGGCTGCCGCATGGTAATGATAGGCGCCGAGAGCGGGGATGAACAAGTTTTAAAGCGGCACAATAAACGCGTTTCCCCTATGCAGGTATGCGAGGCCGTCGTCAACTGCAGAAGAGAAGGGATCCGCACGCTGGTGTATTTTATATTGGGGTTGCCCGGAGAGGACCGGGCGTCTTTCGCCAAGACCGCGGCTTTTATCAAGAGATTGCGTTGTGATTTCATAAGCGTGAGCTTTGCCATGCCGGATTTCGGCACCGCCTTGCGGCAAGAGGCGCTGGCGCGCGGATTGTGCGAAGAGACCCCGGGAGGATGGGACCATTCAGGCCGTCCGTTCCTCAGCGGGGAGGAAGAGGGGCAAAGGCTGCTCGCGCAGAGAAAGTCGCTTTACAGGAGGTTTTATTTAAGGCCAGGCCGGCTCGTCCCACGTCTCTTGGGATGCGCCGGTCAACTTAAGGCGGAGGATTTTCAGGAAGGGGTGAGAATATTAAAGAGCTGGTTGTGACAGCCGACGACTTCGGCCTTGCCCGGGGCATCAACCGCGGCATAATGGATTGCGTGGAAAGAGGAATAGTAACTTCCGTTTCTTTATGCGTCAACGGCAGCGAATACGAAGAAGCGCTGGCTTTCTGCCGGCGGGTCCCGGGGTTAAGCGCAGGCCTTCATCTTGTCTTTACCGGGGAAGAAGCGTTGTCGGCGGCTGCCGGAAAGAACGGCCTTTGCGGCAGGGACGGCCGTTTGCCAGGTAGCTGGCCGGTTTTTCTCGCGCGATACTTCCTGGGCGGTATCGGGCTGCGCGGATTGGAAAAGGAAATAAAGGCCCAGTTCGGGAAAATCAGCAGCGCAGGGGTGCGCGTGACGCACGTCAACAGCCATCAGCATCTCCATCTTCTGCCCGCGATACTCGATATAGTGATATCAAATTGCAGGGAATACGGGGTGAGATACATCCGCGTTCCATTCTCCGGACCGGCGCGGCACTGGCTCGGCGCGGACCGGCGAAGGGCGGCCTGGCAGATAATATTGAATATGCTTTGCGCGCGCGCCTTATCCAGGGTCAAGAAGGCCGGTTTGGAGGCGTGCACGGAGACAAGTGGCGTGCTCTATTCCGGAAGGATGGGAAGGTCCGAGTTGAAAGGTATGATTGCCGCTTTGAAAGAAGGGAAAACCGAGATCATCTGCCATCCCGGCAGGGACGGCGGGGAATTGTCCTCCCTCTACGGAGGCTGGGGATATGCCTGGGACAAGGAGACCGATTTATTGTGTTCCGCGGACGTGAAGGGATCATTGAAAGAATACGGGATAAGTCTTTGCGGGTTTTCTCCGGCGGAGAAAAAAGATGATAAGTAAGGGATCCGTGAAGACCGCGCTGTTGATATATCCCCCCACGGGCATCTACGACCGTTTCGAACGCTGCCAGTCCCCGGTGGAATCGGAAAGCGTGAGCATCGTAAGGCCCGCTATGGATCTCGCTTATCTGGCGTCGGTGCTGGAAGGACGCGGGGTCAGAACGGAGATCCGTGATTATCCGGCGGCCGGAAAAAGCTGGAAGGACGCAGAGAAAGATATCCGCCTGCTCTCTCCGGACCTCCTCCTGGTCAGCGCCGCATTGTTCACCTGCCGGGAGGATTGCCGCGCCTTCTCCATCGCCAGGAAGCACAAGAGCGGTACGCTCTGCGTGTTGAAAGGTTTTTTCCCCGACAAAGGGCGGGATGTGTTATGCGGGACCGGGGAGATAGATCTGGTCCTTTGGGAAGAACCGGAGGATTCCCTGGAGAAGATCATGAGCGGGATCCCCCTGCGGGACGTCCCCGGGATCACTTTCCGCGAGGACGCGGCGGCCTTTGTGACACGGCCCAGGCGGGTCCTTCCCGATCTTGATTCCCTGCCTTTTCCCTCAAGGCATTTGCTGGACAACGGGCTGTACCGGATGCCGGACAACGGCAGGAAGATGGGGCTGGTCCTGGCCGGGAAGGGCTGTTTCGGGGAATGCGTGTTTTGTCTGGCGCCTCTGGTGAACGGCAGACGATTGCGCTTGCGCGGGCATGTTTCTTTGATCGAAGAACTGCGGGAATGCGTATGCCGACACGGGATAAGGGATTTCTGGCTGCGCGCGGACAACTTTACCGCCGACAGAGAGTGGGTGATGCGGTTTTGTGCGGAGCTTTCCGGCAGCGGCCTGTCTGTGCGCTGGGCGGTAAACAGCCGCGCGGATTGTCTGGATAGAGAACTCGGAATGGCGATGAAACGGGCGGGTTGTTTTGCCGTCGGCATAGGCGCGGAGAGCGGCAGCGAAGATACACTGCGGATGATAAAAAAGAATATAACCAAAGAACAAGTGCGCCGCGCAGTCAATACCTGCAAAGAATGCGGACTGCAGGCGTATTTATTCTTTATAATAGGTTTCCCCTGGGAGACGAGAAAACATATAACGGAAACCGTGGACTTCGCGTGTGAATTGAAGGGCGACGTCGTGAATTTCTCTTTTTCCGTCCCTTTTTACGGCACCGAACTGTTTTCTATATATGAAAAAACGGGGTTATTGAAAGACAACGGCCCGTGCGAGGTCAATCATTACGGTTTGCCCCGCGGGGGGACGATGTATGTCCCGGCGGATGAACTGGTAAAGATCGAGAAGGCCGCATACCGCAGGTTTTTCTTCAATCCGGAATTTATACTAAGGCGCCTGTCGCGGATCAATTCGCTGCGGGAGTTCCTGCGGCACGTTGAAGCGGCCGTGCATTTGTTGAAGATAAGCGTCTGAAGAAAGATTTTCAGGCATATACACGGCAAGAGAGGATACGCGGCCTACAGGGGCCGGGAGGAGATTCAAGCGATGAGGCCGGCTGCACGCAGTAAGACCAACGTAATGGTTGTTGTTTTTCTCCTGTTTCTCTTTGTCTATACGGCGCATAATGTAGTTTATTTGAGGATAAATACCGGGTTCAACTGCCTGGAACAAATGGTTTATGATTCTGTGCAGCGTTTTTACCTGCTGCAGGACGATCCCGGCGGCATGCCCAGGATGATCTGGCAGTCTATAGGCCCGGAGGGCAGGGAAAGAAGCCTGTATGAGATTTTCTGCTGGCCGTTCTTTCTTCTCTTCGGCGTTTCTTATCAGACGGCGGTATATCCTAATTTCCTTTTTCTTTTTCTTCTCGTCTTCAGCCTGTATAAAACAGGGACGTTGATGAAGAACAGGGAGGTCGGCTGCCTGTCGGCATTCCTGGTGCTGATGTATCCGGCCATTTTCGGTTTCGCGCGGATATATTTCACAACGATAGCCGCCGCAAGCATGGTATCCCTCTGTATTTATTATTTTCTTTCCTCCGGTTTCTTCCGGTCCACCCGGAAAACCCTGCTTTTTGCGCTGTGTCTTCTCGTTCTCGTAAAGCTGAAGATGGAGAAAAGCGTGGTTTACGTGCTTTTGCCTGCGGGTCTTTATTTGTTATCCGGCTTCAGGCGCGATTCCATAAGAGACCGGTCCTTCGTCCGCCGGGTAGTGAACATCGCAGCCGGGGCGGCTTTATTCCTGTTGCTTTTCTTCGTATTATTCAGCCAGGACTTCGTTCCGGGGGTGTTCGGGTATTACCTGCAGGACATAAAAGGTTTCAGTTCAAGCATACGTACAGGCGAGACTTTTTCCGTTATTACCGCGGCCGCCGCGTATCTTAAAGACCTTTTTTCCATCCAATTGGGATATTGGGGAGGTTTTCTTTTCATAATCGCTTTACCGTATTTTTTCAGGAACAGGGTCCGTTTCAAAGCCCTCCCGGTCTTCTGGATAATAATCCCATATATCTTTCATAGCGGTTATTACTGGTTTTCCGGGATACATTCCGCGTATTACACGGTACAGTACCTTCCGGCATTCGCCTTGATCTCCGCCTGCGGTATACACAGTATGCTTTTCCGGAAGGGAAAGGCGCTGAAAAGAACGGGATATACCGTCATAATCGCGCTCAGCCTGCTGAATTACGCGTCCATTTCCCATTTTAACAGGCAGCTGCCGTTAATGCGCATGATCCAAAGCAGCTCTTTCGCCGGGAAGATGTCCATGTCGCGGATCCCGGGAGAAAATACGATTTTTGATACGGCTCAGAGGCTGACCGAGGCACTGCTGGCCGTCAACGGTTCCGCGTCCGTCGTGCTGGCAAATCATTATCCTTCCCTGCACTGGCTTTACGGTAAATTATGCCTGGATAACAGTATCCGGAGATACAAGGTCTCTCTCTATGATTATTCCTTCCGGGTCTTCAGCCTGGAGCCGCCGGACGGCAGGCCGGTGCTGTCGAGGCGGTTCAGCAGCGCAGACTTGATAATCGACGGCAACAAGATGTATCCCGTAGATTCTTCCGGCAGCCTGGAGCGTTATTGTCAGTTCGGGGCCTATTATGATTTCCGCGGTGTGATGAAAAACGAAGAAGAAGAATATTATAAAAAAATAGGCGATATGGAAAAGATATACAGCATAGATATGGGACAAGACAAAGTGGATTTCTGGATCTGCCGGGAGGCCAGAAGGGAGTTCTTCCGGAAGACGGGCAGGGATATCTGCGCGTCGGACAGAACGGAGATCAGGAGGCTTATTCCGCGGACGGTCTCCGAAGCGGCGGTCATGAATTCAAAGGTGGAGATTCGTTCATCGAGGAAGAGGAACAGCATATTGTGGAACGGCCGGGAGTTATTATCCTTCACTGCGGTGAACGACAGGAATTTGTCGGCGTTCGGCACCCCGGTATTTGCCGTGGAAAAGACCGGGGAAGGGCGGCTGGTGGTCTCAAAAGAACACGAGATCGGGCGCCTGAAACAGATCTTGAGCATGACTCTGGAGGGGAGGAGGATAGACGTTGATCTGGAGATAGAGACCAGGGACGGCGTATATCTGAAAAAGCCTTTTATAGACTTCAGGCAGAGGATCCGCAGGAAAAAGCGGAGAAACGAAGATGGAGGCTGTCTTAGGCACAGGTTCTTTGAATTCGAGAACTCTGCCGGAGGTTTCGGCCTGTATCTCAACAGGGAGATGATCATGTACAGCAGTGGCCCGCGCGGCAGCGGCCAGGAGCCCTCTCCATTGCGGGACAGGCATGAGTGCTTCGATACGTATTCATTACTGCACGGGAAACGCGATTTTTATATGCCGCAGCCGGCCGGGAGCAGGAAAGCCGTTGGCAGGTTGGCTTTTCCACAATGTTGTTATTTCGCCATCCCTCCCGGTTCCGGCAGCGGGGAGATACCCGGAGTGATTGTGATTTCCGATGCCGTACTGCTGGGGTATTTTTACAAGGGAAGAAATTTCAACTTCTCTTCGGGTGACAAGGTTTTTCTTGTCGACGCCGGCGGGGAGATCAGATTGAAACCCGGCAGATTCACGGTGTTTTCCTGTACGATACTGCTTTGTGATTCTGAAGAGGAATTTGCCGTTGAGATGGAAAGGTTGAAAAGGGCGGAGATGCCGTCGTACCGGTTAAGAAAAGAGAGTTTTTTCCGGTCATTTTTCCTGTCAAGACAGGGAACGGTCAATAGATAGTTAC
>DIEK01000038.1 GCA_002418595.1 Candidatus Omnitrophica bacterium UBA5776
TTTGAATTCCGGGGACACAATACTTAATTCACGCCCGGCTGTGTTTATGATAATTAAGTATTGTGTCCCCGGAATAAGAAGAATACACGGAGGCATATGTTATACTACCTTTTTTATCCCCTGCATGGAGAAATAGCGCTTTTCAACGTATTCCGTTACATCACCTTCAGGGCGGCGATGGCGGCTTTGACCGCGTTCCTGCTCAGTTTGATCCTCGGCCCGCGGATAATAAACATGCTCAGACGGCAAAAGATAGGGGAGAACATCCGCAATAATAAAGAGAGCGGCGAACTTTACAAACTGCAGATAAACAAGCAGGATACGCCCACTATGGGCGGGATATTTATACTGGCGGCTGTCTTCATCTCCACTCTGCTTTGGTCGGAAGCGCTTAACAAGAACATTATCATCGCTCTAACGGTCACTCTCTGGCTTGGGCTTACCGGTTTCGCGGACGATTATCTGAAGCAGGTCAAAAAGCGTTCCAAGGGCCTAAGCGCGGCGCAGAAACTCGCGAGCCAACTGGCGGTGGGGTTGATAGCGGGGTTCGTTATTTTTTTAGACGGCCAGTACGGGACCGCCCTGGATATTCCCTTTATGAAGGAGGTCACAATAGACCTGGGTGTGTTTTATATATTATTCGCCGCGCTGGTCATCGCCGGGTCATCCAACGCGGTTAATCTTACCGACGGGCTGGATGGCCTCGCCGCCGGGAACGTGGTCATGGCCGCTCTGGCGCTGGGGATATTGAGTTACGTCGCGGGCAATATACGTTTCAGCAGTTATCTTTTCATTCCCTACATAAGAGGTGCCGGGGAGTTGTCGGTCTTTTGTTCCGCCATACTCGGCGCCGGGCTGGGCTTTTTATGGTACAATTGTTATCCTGCATCCGTATTCATGGGCGACGTGGGATCTCTGGCTCTGGGCGGAGCGCTGGGAACGGTCGCGCTGTTGATAAAGAAAGAGCTGTTGTTGGTCGTCATCGGCGGCGTGTTCGTCATGGAGGCGCTTTCGGTGATACTGCAGGTGGCCTCTTTCAGATTGACCGGCAAACGCATATTCAAGATAGCCCCGCTGCACCACCATTTCCAGTTCCTCGGCTGGCAGGAGAGCAAGGTGATCGTGCGTTTCTGGATAGTGGCCGGGCTTCTGGCGCTGTTGACGCTGGTAACGCTTAAGTTGAGGTAGTGCGCTGTCAAATAAGTTTCTTAAACAACGCACAGAGTCCGCCAACGCTTCAGTGGCGGACGGTCAATTTTCTATTTTCGATTCTCAAGCATTAAGAACCTGTTTGACAAGGATGAAAGACGAGAGATGAAAAACCGGGAGTTTTTCAAGGGAAAGAAGATCGTGGTAGCGGGACTGGCGCGTTCAGGCGTCGCCTGCGCCAATCTCTTATACAGGATAGGCGCGCGCGTAAGAGTGACCGACGCCTGCGACAGTCTGCTCACCAGGACGGCGGCGGGCGGACTCTTTTCTCCTGATATCGAAGTCGAATTAGGGCGGCACACTCGTGAATTTCTTGACGGGAGCGAAATGGTGGTGGTGTCTCCGGGGGTGGGCCCGCAAAGCCCGGTTTTCGGTTTTGCCGCGCTGGCCGGCATACCGGTGATAGGGGAAATAGAAGTCGCGTATATGCTTTGTCCGGCCAGGGTGATCGCGGTCACCGGCTCCAGCGGCAAGACCACTGTTACCACTCTTATCGGGGAAGTCATTAAGGCTTCCGGGAAAAAAGCTTTCGTCTGCGGCAACATCGGGGCTCCTTTCTGCGGAGAGGTGGAAAAAATGGCCGCCGAAGATTTTGTCTGTCTTGAGGTTAGTTCTTTCCAATTGGAGACGATACGCGATTTCAGGCCATGGATAGCTGTGATATTGAACTTAAACAGGAATCATCTCGACAGGTACCCGGGGATGAGGGAGTACCTCGAGGCGAAGAAACGTATTTATTTGAACCAGGGAGACGGAGACTTTCTTTTGCTTAATCCGTCGGACCGGTATTTGCGCGGATTGGGAAAAGAGGCGCGAGCCAGAGCCGTTTATTTCCGCGAGGAAGAAGGATTGAATCCGAATCAGAGCGCGGTAAAGACCGCGGTTTCACTGCTCGGGATAACCCCGGATCTCTGCCTTAAGGTCTTTCAAGATTTCCGCGGCATAGAGCATCGTTTCGAATTCGTTGGGGAGAAGCGCGGGGTAAAGTTTATCAATGATTCCAAAGCGACCACCGCCGAATCTGCGCTGTGGGCCCTGAACAACATAAATGGGCGGGTGTTCCTGATCGCCGGCGGCAGGCACAAGGGATGCGATTACTCTTTGATAGCCAAAGCCGCGAAGAGAAAGGTAAAAAAGCTGTTGCTGATAGGCGAAGCGAAAGACAAGATACGGGATTGCCTGGGCGGGTGCGTGACTGTGGAATACGCCTCCGGGATGCCGGACGCCGTGCAAAAGGCCTTCCGGGAAGCTTCTGCGGGCGATTATGTGCTGTTGTCGCCCATGTGCTCCAGTTTCGACATGTTTACCAATTATGAAGAGCGGGGGCGGGCGTTCAAGGCGGAATTCTCCGCGCTGGGGGAACGGCTATGATAAGGAATATCAGGATAACGCTTTTTGCCGTGACGTTGGCCTTGATATGCATCGGCGTTGTCATGATCTACAGCGCTTCCAGTATCTACGCGCTGGACAGGTATAAAGACAGCCTTTTCTTCGTGAAGAGGCACATTTGTTTTCTGCTGTTCGGGATGCTGCTGGCGTTTCTGGCCATGGTCTCCGACTACCGGAAATTTTCACGTTATTCCAAACCTCTGCTTCTGGTCTGCCTGTTTCTGCTGTTGCTGGTACTGGTCCCCGGACTCGGCCGCGAGGTCTCCGGCGCGCGCAGGTGGTTCCGTTTCAAGCTTATAAGTTTCCAGCCTTCCGAGCTGGCCAATCTGGCGCTGATAGCATATATAGCCGATTTTATCGCCCGCAAGGATAATCTGCTGCGTTCGTTCTGGAAAGGTTTCTTCCCTCCTATGGCGGCGATGGGCTGCATGGTGGTGCTGATACTCGCCCAACCGGACCTGGGAACGGTAGTGGCATTGGCTGCTACCGTGCTTATCATGCTTTTCGTCGCCGGGACAAGGGTATCTTATTTATTGTCGTTGTTCCTGGCGTCCATACCGGCTCTCTATCTGTTGATCTTCCGGGTGCCTTACCGCAAGATGCGCATACTGGCGTTCCTAAATCCCTGGGCCGACCCGCGCGGCACCGGTTTCCAGATCATACAGTCGCAGGTCGCTCTGGGGTCCGGCAGTTTCTTCGGGGTTGGGCTGGGGCATTCCAAACAGAAGCTTTTTTATCTTCCGGCCGCTCATACGGATTTCATTTTTTCCATTATGGGAGAGGAACTCGGACTTATAGGAACGGTGGGGGTGGTGCTTTTGTTCATGGTATTTATACTGCAGGGCGTCAAGATAATAAAGAATTCGCCCGATAAGTTCAGTTATTTCTTCAGCCTCGGACTGGTTTCTTTGCTTTGCATCAGGGCGTTGATTAACATCGGGGTTTCCTGCGGGTTACTGCCGACAAAAGGGCTGCCGTTGCCGTTTATAAGCTACGGGGGGTCTTCTTTGATTTTTGATATCGTGGCCGTGGGGATCCTGATGAACATCGCCAGGACCGGAGAATATCCGTGATGAACAGCGGACGCCCGCGGCGCGTGTTGGCGGTCACCGGCTCCAGCGGAGGTCATATCTTCCCGGCGGTAAGCGTTATTGAGCGCCTCTGCGCCGGGGTACGAGTGACGGAGGCCGTGTTGGTTTTGCCGGAAAAGACTGCATTGCCCTCCGCGGAAAAAAAGTGCGCCGGGTTGAGGAGCGCCGCTTTGCCTTATCCGCCGCCGGCGCTGCGCCGGGTCTTGGGCGGATATGCAGTTTTATTGTATCTGCCCGCGGTCTTTCTAAAGAGTTTTTTTCTGCTGGTCTATTTCCGCCCGGACGTCGTCGCCGGATTCGGCAGCGTCTATTCCGTGCCGATGATATTACTGGCGCGCCTGCTGGGGATCAGGACCATTATTCACGAGCAGAACGTTATTCCGGGGAAAGCGAACTTGTTCCTTTCGTATTTATGCGATAGAATCGCGGTTTCTTTCGACGGAACCATCGGCCGCCTGGGGCGCGCCGGCGTCAAGGCGGTGTTGACAGGTAATCCTTTGCGTTCCGGTCTGCGTAAGGTGGAACGGACAGAAGCCGCGGCGTTCTTGGGAATGGATGCCGGGAAATTCACGGTGTTGGTCACCGGCGGCAGCCAGGGAAGCTCCCGGATAAATGATTGTTTCGTGCGCGCCGTGAACCTATTGGAAGCGCGCGACAAATTACAGATAATACATTTGACCGGGAGCAGAGATTACCGCGCGGTCAAGGAGGCTTACGCCGGATGCGGGGCGGATGTCAGGGTGTTCGAATTCCTGGCTTCAATGGAATACGCGTATAGCGCAGCCGACTTGGTAATCTCGCGCGCCGGGGCGATGACGGTCAGCGAGATAATTTATTACGGAATACCGGCGGTCATTATTCCTTATCCGTTCGCCGGCAAGCACCAGGACGCCAATGCCGGGGTCCTCAAGCGGTCCGGCCTGGCGGAGGTGATCGCCGACGCCGAGGTCTCTCCGGAAGCCCTGCGCGGGATCCTGGAAAAAGCGCTTTCCGGACGCGGGCGGAGCGAAGTCGTTTCGGACGCCGGCAAGGATGCCGCCGGCCTGCTGGCCGAAGAAATAATTAGTTTGACATGCCGTTAATGAAAGAGTATATATTAATTTTATCGGTCCTGCTTTTTTCCGCCTGCCCGGCGCGCGCCGCCGAGGAGAAATGGCTGACCACCGGCAGCCGTCATTTTCTGATTTATTACCGGCAGGCGCCGGAAGGCCTGCTGGAACGGGTTTCCCGCCAGTCGGAAGAATACTATACGCGGATAACAGAGGCGTTGGGGTTCACGCGGTATAATTTCTGGCTGGGCGGCAACCGGGCGAGGATCTACATATACGACAGCGCCGAAGAATACAGGAAATACAGCGGACAGCCCGTCTGGTCATACGGATGCGTCTTTATCCCCGATAAAAAAATATGTTCTTTCTCCCAGGGGTGGGACACCTTTTCCTCGGTATTGGCGCATGAGATAGGCCACATAATCTTTCATGAATGCCTTGAGATGGAGAAGGGCAGTCTACCCCTGTGGCTGGATGAAGGCGTGGCCTGCTACGCCGAGAATCCCGCGAGATGCCGCGAAGCGTCGGTTTTTCTGAAAGCCGCGCATCATAAAGGCGGAGTACTTACTTTCGATCAATTGGCGGCATTTATTCCCGCGGCAGCCGGAGAAGAATCGATCCGGATTTTTTACGCCGAGTCTTCAAGCGTCGTCGGATACCTGTTCGAAAAATTCGGCAGGGATAATTTCGCCGATTTCTGCGAAGAGTTCAAGCGCGGCCGCGATTTGGATAAGGCGTTGCGCAGCGCCTACGGCCTTGCCGGCAGCGCGGACCTGGAGAAAAGCTGGCGGCGTTATTTGGGCATTTTATGAAAGTAAAACATATACATTTCATCGGGATCGGCGGTATAGGCATGAGCGGTATCGCCGGTCTGTTCCTGCGCCGCGGGGTCAAAGTCAGCGGTTCCGACATAAAAGACAGCGGCATAATTTCCGAGCTCCGCCGCTGCGGGGCGGAGGTGTTTTTAGGCCATTCCGCGGCCAACCTGCGCGGAGCGGACGCCGTTGTTTACAGTTCCGCGGTCGGTGAAGACAATCCGGAGATGTCCGAAGCGCGCAGGCTGGGGCTCCGGATTTTGAAACGGGCGCAGGCGCTCGCGGAGCTCATGGCCGGCAAGGAGGTCATAGCCGTGGCAGGCAGCCATGGTAAAACCACCACCACTTCCCTGGCTTCCTATCTTCTGCTGGAGGCGGGGTTGTCGCCCGTGGTTTCGGTAGGAGGGATACTGCGTAACATCAACACCAACGCCTGCGACGGGGACGGCAGGTTTTTCGTTGCCGAGGCGGACGAATCCGACGGGTCGTTCCTTTACTACCGGCCGGAATACTCGGTTATCACCAATATAGACCGCGAACATCTTGATTATTACAAGGATTTCTCCCGCGCGCTGGAGAGCTACGGACGTTTTATCGCGCAGACCGGGAAAAACGGCTGTGTTTTCGGCTGCGCCGACGATCCCCACGTCGCGCGGCTGCTCGGGGAATACGGCGGCAAGAAGGTGTCTTTCGGCCTGGGGAAAGGGAATGATATTCATCCGGAACACGTCAGGCTGGACGGTTTGTCGTCGTTGTTCGACTGCGTTTACCGCGGCCGTGACGCCGGCAGCTTCAGTCTGCCTTTAGGCGGCCTGCATAATGTCTCCAACGCGCTATCCGTGATCGCCCTGGGATTTGAACTGGGGATAGCAAGCGGCGTGATCCGCCGGGCGCTGGAGGGTTACAAGGGATCCCGGCGCAGGCTGGAGATAAAATTCCAGGATGATGAATACGTGTTGATAGACGATTACGCTCATCACCCCACGGAAATCAGGGCTACTTTGTCGGCCGTCAGGCAGTTGAAGCGCAAAAGGGTGATTGCGGCATTCCAGCCGCACCGCTACACGCGCACCAGTCTTTTATGGGAAGAGTTCGGCGGGTGTTTCGAAGACGCCGACTGCCTGATCATAACGGATATCTATTCCGCAGGAGAACGCCCTCTTGAAGGAGTCAGCGGCGGGGCGTTATGCGGTGCCGTGGCATCCGCGAATCCCGGTAAAGAAGTGATTTTTCTCCCCAGAGAGGGAATAGAAGCGGGGATAACGGCTTTGCTGCGGCCGGGGGATTGTGTGATCACCCTCGGTGCCGGCGATATCTCCAGGGTATGCGATGATCTGTCCGAAAGATTTCAAAGGATCTGTCAGGGAAAATGAACCGTTTGCCGGTTTGACCTCCTGGCGAATCGGCGGGCCGGCCTGTTTTCTTATCGAACCGGAGTCGGAGAGAGACCTCGCGGCGCTGGCTGTTCATTTAAAGCGGGAAGGCGCCTGTTACAGGATATTGGGCGGAGGTACCAATCTGCTCGTTGACGACGGCGGGGTGAAAACCGCCGTTTTGCGGCTGTCCTCTCCGCTATTCACCGGTATGACCTTCCGCGCAGAGACGGCGGAGCTCGGAGCCGGCCTGTCCCTGAAGAAATTCGTGGCTGCCGCCATGAAACAGGGCCTATGCGGTTTCGAGCATCTCGCGGGCATCCCGGGAAGCGTGGGCGGAGCGGTGGTGATGAACGCCGGCAAAGGCAGGGAAGGCGGTTCGATCTCGGACATAATCGAAGGCGTCCGGGTGATGGATTACTGCGGCAGGAGTTCGGAACTTGCGCGCCGTTCTATAAAATTCTCCTACCGCGCCAGCGGCCTGGATGATCTCATAGTGCTTTCCGTCAAGGTCAAGCTTGCCGCCGCCGCGGACATGGCGGCGGTGAGGAAACGGGTGAAAGATTACGCGGTTTACAGGACGCAGACCCAGGATTTCACGCGCCCTTCGGCGGGCTGCGTGTTCAAGAATCCCGACGGGGATTCGGCCGGCAGGATGCTCGACGCCTGCGGGCTCAAAGGCAGGCGCTGCGGAGGGGCTGTTTTTTCAAGGCGGCACGCCAATTTTATCCTGAACATGGGCGGGGCATCTTGTGCGGACGTGCTGTCTCTGATGGACACGGCCGTTTCTTCGGTAAAAGAGAGATTCGGCACGATACTGGAGCCGGAAGTTAAATTATGGCGTTAAAAGACATGGGCAACGGTTTTAGACCGGGGAAAATAGGCGTTTTGCTGGGCGGGCCGTCCAGCGAGAGGGAGATTTCGTTGAAGTCCGGGAAGGCGGTCTGCGCCGGACTTTCTTCTCTCGGGCTGGATGCGGTGCCGGTAGAGATAGTCAGCGACGACGCGGCGGACGCGGAACGGCTGCTGCGGGAAAACGCGGTTGAATGCGTCTTCATCGCCCTGCACGGCTATTTCGGCGAGGACGGCAGGATACAGGATATACTGGAGACGGCCGCTCTGCCTTATACCGGTTCCGGGCCGGAGGCGAGCAGGCTCTGCATGGACAAGTCCGCTTCCCGGGAGGTGTTCATGAGGAACGGTTTTAACGTCCCCAGCGGAGTTGTGCTGAACAGGCGCGAAGGATTCGATCTCCGCGCGTTAAAAGGATTGGAATTCCCGCTGGTTATAAAACCGGCGTGCAATGGTTCCAGCATAGGAGTGGCGTTCGCCGACGACCCGCGGGAGGCGGAAGAAGCGGTGCGGGCGGCTTTTCTGCTGGACGAAAAAGTGATCGCGGAGGAGTTCATAGAAGGCAAGGAATTGACCGTGGGGATCCTTGCCGGCAAGGCGCTGCCGGTGATAGGTATAGTCCCGCAGAAAAGATTTTTCGATTACGAGGCGAAGTATAATAAGGGGATAACGGAATATGAAGTCCCGGCAGTGATGAAGCAGCGGGACGCGGAAACAGCCCAAAACGCGGCCTTGAAGGCGCATGATTCTCTGGGGTGCCGCGGCTGTTCCCGGGTGGACATAATATTGTCCCGTCGGGGTCCGGTTATACTGGAGATTAATTCTATACCGGGGATGACGGAGACCAGCCTTTTACCCAAGGCGGCCGCCGTGAATGGAATGGATTTCCCCCATTTGTGTCTTAAGCTTCTGGAATTGGCTTATGAGAAAAAACAGAACAAATAGCCCGTCCGCCGGGAAGAACCGTTCCGGCCGCGGCGCATGGTTATATAAGATACCGGCGGCGGTTTTTATCATAAGCGTCTGCTTTTACGCGGTCTTCGCGCTGGGCAAGTCGGGTTTCTTCACCATCCGCGAGATCAAAATAAAGGGTAACAGGCAGATTGAAATTCCCGGACTGCTTGGGCGCAACATCTTCTGCGTCGATCTGCGCAGGCCCGCGGTATCCGCCATACGGCGTTATCCGCAATATTGTCGGATACGTGTTTACAGGGTTTTACCGGATCGTATATACGTAGATTTCAGCGAGCGCAAGCCGCTGGCCTGTGTTAAGAGCGAGCGTCCGATGCTGGTGGATGAGTTCGGGTTCCTTTTTCGGGTGCCTGAAGGCGCCCAGCCGGTCGGGGATTTGCCGGTCATCGAAGGGCTCGGCAGTAAATTGAAACTTTCAAGCTCCGGCAAAAGACAGTCCCTGGCCCAATTGCAGCTGGCCTTGTCGGTGATAAAGGGTTTTCAAGCTTACCCGGCGCTGGCGGCATTGCGCCTCAAGCGCGTGGAGATAGACGGCGCCGGAGCGGTGGCCGGGATCGTATTCAAAAAGGACATTCCCGGGGAACGGGAGATACAGGTGAAGTTCGGCTCTGAAAGGATCAGCGAAAAGGTCGGTTTACTGGCGACCATTTTCGGGCATTATTCCGGCGATCCGGGGGAGATCAATTATATCGATTTGCGTTTCAGCGAACCGGTGATAAAATACCGCGAAGATAGATCCGGTTCCAAAAGGACGTAACCGCGGGGAGAAACAGGCATGTCTAATTATATTTGCACCATGGATTTCGGCTCAAGCAAGATCACCGCCGCCGTGGCAAAGGCCGGCAGGAAAGGCCTGAGCGACCTGCATTTTACCATGATGCCATCCCGGGGAATAGAAAAAGGGATGATCGTGGACTCCGCGGCCTTCAGCAACAGCATACGGGCGGTGCTGCGTAATCTTTTGGGAAAATCCGGCGTCAAGATACGCAACATCTATACCAATATTCCGGCTCCCAACGTGATAGTGAAGCACAGCCGGGCGATAATCCCGCTCGCCGAGAGGGGCAATAAGGTGGTAACCCCTTCCGACGTGATGCGTGTGAACCATCAGGCAAAGGTGCTGGGCGCGAACCTCGAAGAGGAGATAATACACCGGATTCCCTATAGTTATTCCGTGGATTCCAAGGAGGGCGTGTTGAATCCGCTGGGTCTTTACAGCCACAAACTGGAATCTGATTTGCTGCTGGTTTGCGGCAGGATGTCTTTTGTGCAGAGTCTGTCGCGCGCGGTGAATCAAGCCGGTTACGAGATGAAAGGCATGGCGCTTTCCGGGATCGCGGCAGCGGAAGTGGTTTTTGATCCGTTGATGAGAGAAGGCACCTGCGTTTTCTGCGACGTGGGCAGCGACAACACGGAGATGCTGATATTCCGGAACGGTTCTTTGCGTCATATAGAGATACTCCCCACGGGCGGCGACGACGTTACCATGGAGTTGGCAAAGAGCGTGGATATCCCGGCCGTTCTTGCGGAGGACATAAAAATAACGCATGCCTTTGCCGGCGACTGCAGCAGGATAGAAGAAGACAAGGAAGTGTTGATCAAGCGCAATAATATCTATAAGCCGGTAAAACAGCGGCAGATCTGCGAAGTGGCCACGGCAAAGACGAGAGAGATCTGTACCAATATCCGCCGCACGATGGAACGGACGATCACCTGCGGAGAGGTTGATACCGTTATAGCCGCCGGCAGAACGATAGCCCTGGACGGATTCCTGGAGACGCTGGAGACCATCCTGGGTATACCGGTTAGACAGGCGAGGATCCTTAATCCCGGGATCGCCGGGATGTTGAAAGGCGAGGACATACTTTCCGGGCAGAAATACATGGCTTATATCACCTGTTTCGGGCTTCTCCGCGTGGCTTATTCTTACGAGTATCCCTCTGATAACGGACAAAATCCCGCCTCCGGCGTCCCCGGGAACTGGATGCGAAGAGCCTCTGCGAAGATAAAGGAGATATACGAAGAGTATTTCTAAACATGAGGTACAAAGCATGAAGGACAATAAAATAATTTCTATATAATCTTTCATTTCTCTCCCGGGCTTTTATCCTTTTACACATTCTTTCTTCTGGCGCCTTCATCCTTTCTTATCAGTTGACCCCTCATTTTAATCGTGTATAATTATATAGAATAAATCGGGGTTCGCGCCGCGTAAAAGGGTGTTCCAAGACTGCGGCCGGGCGTGCGGTAAAGGGGAAAGCTTATGTTTTACAATATTTTACGCAGCGGCGCCGTTTTGGGTATAGCCCGGCAGTGCATTTTATGATACAGCAGAATATATCGGCGGTAAAAGAGAGGATACGTTCAGTCTGCGAAAGCGTTCCAAGAGATTTTTCCGGCGTGAGGATAGTCGCCGTCAGCAAAGGCAGGAGCGTGGAGGAGATACGCCTGGCACTGGCGGCAGGGTTGCGCGATATCGGCGAGAATCGCGTGCAGGAGGCCCGGGAGAAATACGCGCTGTCGAAGAGATTCACATCGCCGCAGATACGCTGGCATATGGTGGGGCATCTGCAGAGCAACAAAGCCGGGGATGCGGTGCGCATTTTCGATCTTATTCATTCAGTTGATAGTTTGAAACTCGCGGCGGAGTTGAACCGGCATGCCGGTTCGACGGGCAAAGTGCAGGAGATACTGGCGCAGGTTAACGTCTCGGGGGAAGGGACTAAATCCGGATTGTCTCCGCTGGAGGCGCGGGCGGCCGTGAAGGAGATGCTCTCGATGCCGAACATCATGGTCAGGGGGCTGATGACGATCTCCCCGTATTTCTTCGACCAGGAGGAAGCCCGGCCGTTCTTCGCCGGACTGAGGGAACTGATGGAGGAATTGAACGGCGGACTGCCGGATAACCGCAGGCTGGAATTTCTTTCCATGGGGATGAGCGGAGATTTTGAAGCGGCGCTGCGCGAGGGAGCCAACATATTAAGGCTTGGCAGGATCATTTTTGAAGGTGGAGCTCCGGCATAGGACGGCCGGAGAATATGCGTATGTCTAAAAAAAAGGTCGGTATCGTCGGATACGGGAATATGGGATCGGCCATCGCGGAGGGCATAAAGGGAGATTATAGCGTCTTAGTCTTCGACAAGGACGCCGGGAAAACGGCGCCGGCCAGAGGTATGAAGACCGCGCGGAGCCTGGGAGAGCTGCTCGGCGGGTCCGATATCGTGGTGCTGGCGGTAAAACCGCAGGAACTCGGCGAGGTCTTGGAACGCGCCAAAGGCGGGTTCGTCGGGAAACTGGTCGTTTCCATAGCGGCTGGTATTCCGACTTCGTTATTGGAAGAACGCCTCGGCGGCGGCTGCCGGGTGGTCAGGGCCATGCCCAACCTGCCGGCGAAGATCGGTAAAGGAATGATTTGTTTTTGCGCCGGGAAGAACGCCGGCGAGGATGACCTGAAAGATTCCGCGGGGATTTTTTCTTTCATAGGCCGGGTCATGAGGGTGGATGAGAGTATGATGGACGCGGTCACCGCGGTCTCCGGCAGCGGGCCGGGATATCTTTATTTCTTGCTGGAGCAGGCGCGCAAAGAAGAATGGACTTCCATCGCTTCCGGGCGTTTCACCGCGGAGTTGTCTTCCGCGGCGGAGAGCGCAGGTTTCAGCCCGCAAGACGCCGCGCTTCTGGCCTCCGCTACCGCGGAGGGCAGTATGGCTTTGCTGGCAAGTTCCGGGGTGTCCCCGGAAGTTCTACGCGCGCAGGTGGCCTCCAAAGGAGGGACTACCGAAGCCGGTATAAACGCAATGAGAGCATCCGGGAATTCTTTGAGGGAAGCGGTGAAGGCCGCTTTAAAAAGGGCGCGCGAACTTTCCACGACGTCGTAAATCAACAAGAAAGGGAAAATGATGTCAAGAACGGGCGTAATCGGGGGAAGCGGTCTTTACAGAATGGAAGGCATCACAAAGGTCAGGAGCGTTAAAATGAATACCCCCTTCGGCCGGCCTTCAGGCGGCCTGACTATCGGGGTGTTTCAAGGTAAGGAAGTGATTTTTCTGCCGAGGCACGGCAAAGGCCACACTATTTCTCCCGGAGAGATAAATTACCGCGCCAATATCTACGCGATGAAAAAGCTTGGCGTGGAACGCATTATTTCGGTGGCCGCCTGCGGCAGCCTTAAAGAGGAGATCAAACCGCTGGACTTCGTGGCGGTAGATCAGTTTGTTGACCGCACCAATTCCGCCAGGGAGATGAGCTTTTTCGACCGCGGCATAGTGGCGCATATAATGTTTGCCTATCCCGTGTGCGCGCATCTGCATAAAGCGCTCTGCCTGGCCGGCGCCGCGGCGGGAGTCAAGATACACGAGAAAGGGACGTATTTGAATATAGAAGGGCCGTCGTTCTCCACCTTCGCCGAATCTTCTCTTTACCGCGGCTGGGGAATGGATGTGATAGGGATGACCAATATGGCGGAGGCCAGGCTCGCGCGCGAGGCCGGGATATGTTATGCCAGTCTGGCGGCTGTGACAGACTATGACTGCTGGCACAAGGATTATCTAAACGTCAGCGTGGAGATGGTGATCGCCAACCTGCATAAGAACGTGGAGAACGCCAAGAAGATCATTTTCAACGCCATAGGTTCTCTGCCGGAGGAACGGAAATGTTCCTGCGGGGAGGCGCTGAAGAACGCCATTTGCACGGACAGGAAAGCCGTTACCCCGGCCGTCAGGAAAAGGGTCGCGCTACTGGCAGGGAAATATCTGTAATAACCGGAAACGGAGAGTAAAGTGGAATACAAGGATACCCTTAATTTGCCCAAGACGAATTTCCCCATGAAAGCCGATCTTCCCGGCCGCGAGCCGCAGATGCTGCAACGCTGGCAGGATGAGGGGCTTCGCGCCGGCATCGCCGCGAAAGCGCAGAACAGGCCGAAATATGTTCTGCACGACGGGCCGCCTTACGCCAACGGCAATATTCACATCGGACACGCCCTGAACAAGGTACTCAAGGATTTTGTCGTAAAATACAAGAACATGCGCGGTTTTTCCGTTTCCTACGTTCCGGGATGGGACTGCCACGGCCTGCCGATAGAGCACGCGCTGATGAAGGAGATGAAGATCTCAAAATATCAGATATCCCAGGCGGAGTTCCGCAAAAAGGCGCATGAATACGCGATGAAGTTCGTCGGCATACAGCGCGAACAGTTCAAAAGACTGGGCGTGATCGGCGACTGGGAGCACCCTTATCTGACGCTGTCCGGAGAATACGAGACCGCTATCCTGGAGTCTTTTCTTAAGTTGTTCGAGGACGGCTATATTTACCGGGGGTTGAAGCCGGTCAACTGGTGCCTGAAGTGCGAAACGGCGCTCGCCGAAGCGGAAGTGGAATACGATGATCATACGTCACCGTCCACTTACGTCCGGTTCAAGCTCGAAGAAGACAACCCTTTCGGAGGCGGCGTTTGCCTGGTGATCTGGACGACTACTCCCTGGACGCTGCCGGCTAACGTCGCGGTGGCGGCGCACCCGGATATTATCTACGTCTGCGTGCGCACTGCCGTTGGGAAGCTGATAGTCGCTAAAGATTTGCTGGAACGGGTAATGGAACAATGCGGTATTTCCGGCTACGAGGTAGTGCGCGAGATGAAAGGGACGGAGCTCGAGGGATTGGAGTATTCTCATCCTTTCGGGCTGCGCCGGGGGAGAGTCGTTCTCGCGCAATACGTTTCGAAAGAGGACGGCACGGGGCTGGTGCATACCGCTCCCGGTCACGGCAGCGAGGATTATCTGACAGGCCTCGCTTATAAGCTGGAAGTGGTAATGCCGGTGGACGATCGCGGTAATTTCGACGGCTCCGCGGGAGAATTCGCCGGATTGAATGTTTTCAAGGCCAACCCTCTGATACTGGAAAAGCTCTCTTCTCTGGGTGCGCTTTTGTGGTCCGGGGAAGTCAGGCATTCCTATCCGCACTGCTGGCGTTGTAAGACCCCGATCATTTTCCGCGCCACGAAACAATGGTTCCTGAATTTAGATCACGCCGATCTGCGGCAGAGGCTGCTCGATGCGATAGAGAATGACGTGGGCTGGATTCCTTCCGCGGGCAAAGAACGCATCAGGTCTATGGTGCAGTCCCGCCCGCACTGGTGTCTTTCCCGCCAGAGATACTGGGGAGTGCCGGTTCCGGCGCTTGTCTGCAAAGAGTGCGGAGAAGAGTTTTTCGACCCCGCCGTCATCAGGTCTCTGATAAAATTCACCGCGGCGGAAGGGACCGATTGCTGGTTCATCCGTGACGTGAAAGATTTTCTTTCTTCTTCCGGGGTCCGCTGCCCGTCGTGCGGCGGCGGTTCGGCGGAGAAAGGAAAGGATATTCTCGACGTCTGGTTCGATTCCGGGGTCAGCAGCCAGGCCGTGCTAAAACGCAGGCCGGAGCTCGCTTTCCCGGCGGACTTGTATCTTGAGGGATCCGACCAGCACCGCGGCTGGTTCCAGGCTTCTTTGATCCCGGCGATGTGCATTGACGGGCGGCCGCCTTTCAAAAGCGTGCTTACGCACGGTTTCGTGATGGACGGCGAAGGCAGGAAGATGTCCAAGTCTCTGGGCAACGTCATATCCCCGGATGAAATCATCAAGAAATACGGGGCGGACATCCTCCGTCTCTGGGTGGCAGCCAGCGACTATAACGAAGATATCAGGATATCCACGGTCATATTGACCCGGCTTTCCGAGGCTTACAGGAAAATAAGGAACACCGCGAAATTCATGCTGAGCAATCTTTACGATTTTACTCCGGAGACGGAGAAGGTACCGTTTGAGGAGCTCCGTGAGGTGGATAAGTGGATACTGGCCAGGATGCGCAAATGCCTTGATACGGCCACCGCAGCCTATGAAGGCTTTGAGTTTCACCGCGCGTATAAGGCGGTTTATGATTTCTGCAATGAGGATCTCTCTATGTATTATCTGGATATGGTCAAGGGCAGGCTTTATACCTTTGCCCCGGACTCCCGCCCGAGGCGGGCAGCCCAGACGGTCATTTACGAGATTCTCGATGTCTTGACCAGGATCTCCGCGCCCATACTTGCCTTTACCGCCGACGAGATACGCAGAAGCATGCCTTCGGCGGGCGGCAGCGTGCATTCTCTCGAGTGGCCGGCTGGCCGGAGCGAGTATTTACGGAATGATTCCCATCCGCTGGAGCAGGCCATGGAACTGATCCCGGATATAGCCAAAGCGCTGGAGGACAAGAGAGTATCCGGGATGATCGGCAGTTCCTTCGACGCGAAAATAAAACTGTTGACAAACGACGAAAATCGGTATAAATATTTAACCGGCCTTGGGGCGCAATTAAACGAGATATACAAAGTGTCCCAGGTCGAAGTGGTCCGAACCCGCGGATCAGCTCCCGCGTCCGGCAAGCAAGGATGCGGCGGAGAACTGACCGTGGAAGTATTCAAAGGTGACGGCGTGAAATGCGTAAGGTGCTGGAATTATTCACCGGCCGTGGGCATTAACGCGGAACACCCTTTGTTGTGCGAAAACTGCGTTAATGCCATAGGAGGTATCCGCGTTGAAAAAGAAAAGAATGCTCAAGGCTGATCTGGCGGCTTTCAAAAAGCTGATCCTGAAGAAAAAAGAAGATATAATAGAACACATCCGCGAGATATCGGAAGAGACCGTGAAAAAGTCGCAAAAGGACGCTTCCGGCGATATCTCGTCTTATACGTATCATATGGCCGATGTCGCTACCGATAATTACGACAGGGAGTTCTCCATGGGGCGCGTTTCCGAGGACAGGGAATTCCTTTTCGAACTGGACGACGCCTTAAAGAGGATAGAAGACGGAAGCTTCGGTATTTGCGAAGACTGCGGGGCGTTGGTCAGCAAGACCAGACTAAAGGCCGTTCCTTCCGCCCGCCTTTGCATAAAGTGCCAGGAGAAAAAGGACAAGAAATAAGGGGAATGTTTATTTTTGCCATCGCAGCGGCCGTAGCCGTCATAGACCAAGCCTCAAAATTTATCGTCGGTAGACATTTACAACTTTATCAATCCATCCCGGTCTTCAAACCGTTCTTTCATCTTACGCTCGTGCATAACCGCGGAGCCGCTTTCGGCATGTTCAAGGGCGGCGGCTTTTTTTTCATCCTTACCGCCTGCCTTGCGCTGATTGCCGTATCCATATATGTTAAAAACAGGAAAAAGCGGCTGACGCCGCTGCCCGCGGTTTCTCTCGGGCTGGTGGCCGGAGGTACCGTCGGCAATCTGATAGACAGGTTGTTCTTGGGGCACGTGGTCGATTTTCTGGATTTCAGGATATGGCCGGTCTTCAATATCGCGGACACGGCGATAACCTGCGGTATGGTTTTGCTGTTTATTTATTTCATGAAGAATAGCGGATCTTGAAAGCCGTTTTTCGTTTATCGGTTACCATACCCCTATTTTAGTCTCGCCAAAGCTTCAGGGGCGGGTGTATCGTCAATCACCTTACGTCTTTCGGTCTTAGGATATAACCGTAACCGAAAAGCGAAACGAGCTTCATTACCGTAGTCGTTACCGAATTAAGTATCGTGTCCCCGGAAGGGAGTCGTAATATGCACCCCGAGATCTGCAGAATAGGTCATTGCGCGATCTACAGCTATGGAGCGGCCCTGGTATCGGCTTTCTGGATCTGCGCCTTTCTTCTTAGAAGGGCAGCCCTGCCTGCCGGATTCGACCCGGAGCGGATCACCGGCCTTTTGTTCACCGTTTTCTTTTCAGGCATAATCGGCGGCAGAGTAATTTACATATTACTGAATCTCAAGATGTATATCTCCGATCCGCTGGAGATAATAATGCTCCAGCACGGCGGCCTGGCCTGGTTCGGCGGATTCATGGGCGGGGCGGCAGGCGGGATTATTTACTGCCTCAAGAAAAGAATGCCGCTGTTGAAAACCATTGATTTCATCTCTCCTTACATCGCCTTGGGCCACGCCATCGGCCGAATAGGCTGTTTTTTCAACGGCTGCTGTTACGGTAAGGTTTCTCCGCATGGTTTTTATTTCCCGGTGCACGGGGAGACGCTTGTGCCGGTGCAGCTTTATTCCAGTCTGCTGCTTGTCGCGATATTCGTGATACTAAGGGTGTTGCAGTCGAGGCCGCACCGCCCGGGAGACATCTTCCTCTTTTATATGATGCTTTACTCGATAAAACGGTTTCTTATAGAATATCTGCGCGCAGACGGGAACATTCTGTTAATGGGGCTGACGGTGTTCCAGGTTTTCAGCGTTATCATGTTCTTGAAGGCGGTTGCGCTGGCTGTCTTCTCCAGAAGAAGGGCCCATGCCTAAATACACAATTTCCGCGGCCGCGGAAGATTCCGGCCGGCGGCTCGACTCCGTGTTAACGGAACTGTCTCAACCCCTCGGTTTGGGGCTTTCGCGAGTGGCGGTGCAAAGGCTTATCTGCGAAGGAAAGGTTCTCGTGGAAAATTCCGCCGTGACCAAGCCGCACAACAAGCTTAAAGGCGGAGAGAAGATAATCCTGGATTTCGAGGAGCGCGCGGAAACCGGCCCTTCCGCGGAGGATATTCCGCTGGACGTTGTTTACGAAGACCCCGATATCGCGATTATCAACAAGCCTTCCGGATTGGTCGTGCATCCGGCGCCCGGCAATCGCGAACACACGCTGGTTAACGCGCTTCTGTATCGCTTCGGCGAGTTGTCCTCCGTGGACCCGCAAAGGCCGGGGATCGTCCATCGGCTGGATAAGGAGACGTCCGGTCTTCTGGTCGTCGCCAGGAACAACGATGCCCATCGCAAACTTGCCGGGCAATTCGAGGTGCACAGCATAAAACGCGTTTATGTCGCGGTGGTCTCCGGGATTACCAGGTTCGATGAAGACGTCATAGAGGTCCCTATCGGGCGTCATCCCATAAAAAGGGAGGATATGGCCGCCGGAGTAGCCAAGAACGCCAAGTATGCCAGGACTCTCTACCGGACCGTTAAACGGGGCGGCAGCGCGACCTTGCTGCAATTGGAGCCGTTCACCGGCAGGACGCATCAACTTCGCGTGCATCTGGCGTTCATCGGGCATCCGATACTTGGGGACACCCGTTACGGTAGAGCGCCATACGGCGGAATAAACAGGCTCGCATTGCACGCGAGATCTATAGGTTTCATCCATCCTTCAAAGAACAAGTTCGTAGAGTTCTCTTCCGAGATCCCCCCGGAATTTCTCAAGCTGCTCTAAATTTATCCAAGGATCACTTTTAGAAGAGTTTTTGTCTCTCAGATTCACCTCGCTGCGCTGTTTAAAGAAATTGTTTGACAGCGCACTAAGGGGCGAGATAAATATTGTTTACCGTTCCTCGTGTGATATAATGATTTTCAACCTTGGTTAAAGGTATAGAAAAATAAACCGTCGCGTCAAAGAAGGGGAGCGGATATGAAAAAATATATTAATCTGGCGGCGATATTCATTATGGCGGGCTTCATCCTATCCTCGATTCCGGCGAATGCCGAGGATGCCGCGGAAGGGGATCAGAAGAGTGAGACGGTGAGCCCGTATGTGGAGCTGTATAATCAGGGCATAGCTTTGCTTTCCGGGGGGGACGCAGCCAGGGCGAAAGCGTTGTTTGAAGAGGCGGCAGGCCTGGCGCCTGATGATCCGGGTATAATGCGCGCCCTGATAGAGACGGATATAGCTCTTTCCGCCGATAATAATGCCTTGCAGAAGCTGGTCAATGTCTTGAGTTCCGACAAGTTCGAAGGTATCAAGGATTGGGCGGCGATCGAATATTACAAATTATCCGGAAAAAAAGGCGGGATACAGTCGGCCATAGATCAACTGGCGGCTATAGAAAACAGTTCGGGGAATCTGTATCTGCAAAGAGCGATAGCCGAGGGTTATGTGCGTCTGCGGCAATGGGATAAGGTGGCGGCAATCTACGCCGGGCTGGTGCAATCGCATCCCGGCAACCCGCTCCTGGCGACGCGGCTGGTGGATGCTTATATGCTTGGACAGGATTATGAAGCAGTCATCGCCATACTGGAACCGCAACTTGTTGCGGATCCGGAGAACACGGGGATTTCCGATGTCCTGGCGCGCGCTTATGTGGGGGCGAAGAAAGGTGAACAGGCGGTAGCTTTATACAAACAGAAAATCGCCAAGAATCCTTCCTCTCCGGGTTTAAGAGGCAGATATGCCCAGGCGTTGCTGGACCTGGGTATGGCAGGAGAGTCTTTGGCGGAGTGGCAGGAGGCCTCCAAGCTCGACGGCAAAAATCTTTTATTCAAACAGCGCACCGCCGAAACGTATGCGGAACTGGGCCGGACCAGAGATGCGAAAAGCGAATACAACAAACTATTGAACCTTATCCCCGAGGGACAGGCCGATTTTAAAAAATATATACTTGCCAGGGTCGAAGAGCTCAATAAAACCAGGAAATGATCCGGACTGCGGGATGAAGATCATCCGGTCGAAGCGGAACAATATCGTTTTCGCGGCGCTGTTCTTATCTGCCGCGGTGTCGCCTTTTTTCTTAAGAGACGTTACGCAGGCCGCGGTGCAGGACAGTTATCTCCAGGATTTCGATGATTTCACCGAAGGTTCCAGTATCGGCGGCCGGGACAGTTGGAATATCCTCTCCGGGGGGCCCGCTGACGCCTTCGTGCTATCCGGTATCCCGGGGGCCGGCATGGGTAAGTCCCTGCTGCTTGACGGCGCGCTCTCCGTCACCAGGGTGAACAGGCAGTTCTCATACGGAGGCATTACTCCGACCTGGATACGTTTCAGGGTTCAGCCGTCCTTTTCTTCCCAGATGCCCGGTTTTTCCGGAGGTATCGGCGCGGTTTGTTTCGATCATACCGGTAAAGTTCTCGCCGCAGACGGCAGCGCCTGGGTGGATACGGGGTATGTATATAAAACAGGGCGCTGGTATGATGTGGCGATGAGAGTCGATTTTAGAAACCATATTTACGATCTTTATCTGGTCGATTCTTCGGCCGGTTATGAGGAGCTGTCTTTGCTGCGCGCCTCTCTCCGTTTTTCCGATCCCTCGATAAATTCCCTCAGCGACATAGTCTTTTCCGGTGCTTATTCTTCTTCCGTAAGCGGGAAGACATACATAGATGATATCTCCGTGAGTTATATCGAACGTATAGTCGCCATCACCACTTCGCGGAAGTTGATGCAGGGGCAGGCATCAGGGCCCATAACCATACAATTGCAGGATGCCGAATCTTTTGCCCAGACGGCGGACGCCGATACAACTCTTTTTTTGAAATCAACCTCTTCACAGGGCAGGTTTTCCCTTGCGCGCGAACCGTGGGCGGATATAGACCGGGTGGTATTCCCGGCGCTGGCCCAGAGCGTGACGATTTATTATAAAGACGGAGCGGCTGGAAGGCCGATAGTCAATGTGAGCGAATATCCGGAGAAGGGGTATATCGACGCCCTGCAGGAATTCGAAGTGGTCAGAGAAGCGGAGAACTTCAGCATAGAGGTCGTTTCTCCCCAGGTAGCCGGATCGAGTTTCGATATGATCATTACGGCCCAGGATAAGGAAGGGAACACCGAAGACACTTACGACGGGACGGTGGCGCTGTCCGTGAATTATTCCTCTCCGGCATCGGGCAGCCTTGTTATATCTCCCGAAAACGTCTCCGGATTCATAAGGGGAGTGCTCAAGTGTTCCGCCATGTATCCCGATTGCGGTTGGATTACGATCACGGCCGCCGACAGCGGCAATTCTTCCATATCGGGGACCAGCAGTTTGGTCTTGTTCGTTCCGGCCGGGTTCATACTTTCGGCGGAGACCCCTCAGGTGATCGCCAACCCGTTTATCCTCGCGCTTAATGCCGTGAATGCTTCGGGAGAGCTCACCCCGAATTACAAGGGGCCGGTAAGGTTGTTTCCGCTGGCGGTATTTCCGGAGAGCGCTGCCGGGGCGGAGTTGACTCCGGGCGAGATCAAAGACGATATCTTTCTAAACGGCAGCGCCGCCTGCAGTCTTTCTTATAACCGGTATGGGAAAATAAGAATAAAAGCGGAGGATTCCTCTTATCCGGCGAGGAGCGGCGTCAGCGGAGAACTTGAATTCCTGCCTAAAAAATTGTCCGTCGGCGTAATGTATGCTTCCGAAAACAGGGAATTCTTTTATGTCGGTGAGCCGGTAACTATAACGATCACTGTGGAAGACGCGGCGGGGGATCCCGTTCCCAATTACTCGGGGACCGTTGAATTGATGTCGGGCGTCGGCCTGCCGGTGATGAGCCAGTATGTTTTTACCGGGGACGAAGCGGGGCAATATACTTTCACGGCGGTCCCGGAACAGGCGGGGGTCTATTCCATCATGGCAAGGTCCCGCGTCACGAACCTTCAAGCGGAATCCCCGGTGATCACGGTAAGGAATGCCACGATCGTGGTGGATGATTCGTCCTCGCCGGTAGGCACAGGGGAGGTGGTTGTCACGATCGTGGATGAGGAAGGCAATATCATAAATTCGGAGAGCGCGTTGGCCGTTACTCTTGAGGCCGCGGAGGAGTTGGATAACGACAGCGTTTCCTTATCTTCAGATCCGGTAACGTTCAGCAACGGCAAGATCACTTTGCCTATAACGAACACCGAAGCGGAGACGGTAACTATATCGGTGTCTTCGGCGTACAAGATAAAAATAAAAAAAGGTTCTATAATCTTCGGCAGGGCGGGGAAGACCGGGATCGGCCAGCTTATGTGGAGAGAGTTGAAGAGCGCGAAATGAACCGGTTTATCCCGGATGATACGATTTCAAAGGAGGGACCCGCAGATGACTGTCAAACGGCTTGGTGAACTGCTTATTGCCAAGAATATAATAAATAGCGCCCAGTTGAACGAAGCCCTCGCCGAGAGAGAAAGAACAGGCAGGTTCCTCGGGGAGATCCTGGTTAAGAGAGGGTATGCCGGCGAGGAGCAGGTAACGTTGGCTTTAAGCGAACAATTGGGGCTCGCTTATGTGGATCTTTCAAAATACAACGTCGAACCGGCGGTCGTAAAGCTATTGAACGAGGATATTTCCAGAAAATATCTGGCCGCAGCGGTCCTGAAAAGCGCGGCGGCCGTGACGGTAGCGTTGGCCAATCCCCTGGATGTTAACGCCCTGGATGCGATACAAAAGGCTATCAAAGAGCCGATACGCACCGTTCTTTCCCGTCCTTCGCAAATTCGTGAACTGCTGGACAGGGTGTATGCGGTTGATGCCCCTCAGCCGTATGTTTATCCTTCCGATAAAAAAAGCGACGTTATAAGTTCATCCGGGATAGATTCCGTCCAGGGGGCGAGCCTTGGGCCGGTGATAGGGATTGTGGATAGTCTGATAGCGCAGGCCGTGGAATCAGGCGCCAGCGACATACATCTTGAACCGGGTAAAGAAGATTTTTACTGCCGTTTCAGAATAGACGGTGTTCTGCACGATATGCCGCGTTTGCCTAAGAAATACGAGGCGGCGGTCATCTCCCGCATAAAAATAATAGCGAATATGGACATCTCCGAGAAAAGGCTGCCGCAGGACGGGCGCATACAGATAGTGTCCGCGGGAAGGAAGGTCGATCTCAGGATATCCACTTTTCCCACAATGCACGGCGAGAACCTGGTAATCCGAATACTGGACAAAACGCGGTCTCTTATTTCTTTGGAGGAACTCGGAATGCCGGAGAATGTCCTGAAGGGGTTCGAAGAGATAATACGCAAGCCGCACGGGATTATTCTGGCGACCGGGCCGACTGGCTCCGGTAAAAGCACCACGCTATACGCTGCCGTTTCCAGGATAAACAATATCGGGCAAAATGTCGTTACTATGGAGGACCCGATAGAATACGAGATAGAGCGGGTCCGCCAGTCGCAGGTTAACGTGAAAGCCGGACTGACTTTTGCCGTCGGACTGCGTTCTCTCCTGCGTCAGGACCCGGATGTGATAATGATCGGTGAGATCCGCGACCACGAGACCGCGGAGATCGCC
This sequence comes from Candidatus Omnitrophica bacterium UBA5776, assembly GCA_002418595.1. Taxonomy (GTDB): domain Bacteria; phylum Omnitrophota; class Gorgyraeia; order Gygaellales; family Profunditerraquicolaceae; genus Undivivens; species Undivivens industriae. The sequence goes on from DIEK01000038.1 coordinate 23,706, forward strand.
ATCCATTCCGCCCTCACAGGCCACCTGGTTTTTAGCACACTTCATACTAACGACGCTCCGTCCGCCGTCACAAGGCTGATAGATATACAGACGGAGCCTTTCCTTATCTCTTCGGCGTTGATAGGCGTAGCCGCTCAAAGGCTGCTGCGTGTTTTATGCCCGGCATGCAAAGAGGCTTATTCTCCCGGGGAGGAACTGCTCAATGAATTGAAAACGCGTCTGGGCAAAGGGCGCCGCGCGGAAGAGGCCTTCCCCGGAAAAGATGCGGATATAGTTCCCGCGGATATCAAATTCTACCGAGAAAAAGGATGTCCAGCCTGCCATAACACCGGATACGCCGGCCGTATCGGTATATTCGAGTTCCTTATCCCGGATGATGAGATAAAACAGCTTATAGAGAAAAAGGCGTCTTCGATAGACATTAGGGATGCGGCCGTCCGCAAGGGGATGAAGACTTTGTACGAGGATTCCCTGGATAAGCTCAAACGCGGGATCACGAGCGTCTCGGAAGTACTGCGTGTTACCTATGAAGGCTGAAAACGGTCTCCCGCAGCCGTTGATATTTCGGAAAGGAGGGTGTGATGCAAAAAAATCTGGGATTGAGGGATGCGCTGTCGATACTGCTTTTGGTCATGCTGATCGTGAACGCTTTTTTGAGCCTGCGCCCGCAAAAAGCGGTGGCCGAGACTTTTCGATTAGACGATTGTATTACGTCCGATTTAAAAGATAAGCCTGCCGCTTACCTGCATGTTGTTTCGCACTAACCGGCGCTCTTTTTGTAATTCCGGGGACACAATACTTAATTATTTTTGTCGTCCTACAATTAAGTATTGTGTCCCCGGAATTAACTTTGGTATAGTAACATCAATTGTCGGTATATAACTTGACAATACTTAAGAAATCCGTAATATAGAATAATAGCCTTTTAGAATATAACCTTCCCGGTAGTTGGGATTTAGTTACCAAGGCCGAGTTCCCATACCGGATTGCCACGGAGGTGAAGAGTGTTCGGCTTCGGCGGCCCCAAATACTATCCTGCCGTTATTGAAATAGGGACGGATTATCTCAAACTGCTGCAGTTTGAGAAGAGAAAATCCGTCCCGGTATTGGCGCGTTCGTATTATTCATCGCGGCCTTATTCCGATCCTCCTTCTAAATGGGACCTGCGTAATTCTCTGGAACGTCTGGTGAAAGAAAGCGGGATCACCGGGGAAGCCGCGGTCCTTCTCTCTCTGGATAAAATCACCTCTTCGACTTATCTCCTGCCTAATATGCCCGATGATGAAATAGAGTCCGCATTAGTGTGGAAGATCAAGCAGAATCTTGCCCCGGGGACCGGTATGGAGAATATCTCTTACGATTACATCTGCGGCAATTCCGTTCCCGGAGCAGGTAAGGATGTTTACGCTCTGGTTTTTATTCTCGCCGGGAAAACGGCCCTGGAGATAGCGGGGCTTTTTAAGGATCTTTCCCTGGAACTGGTTTGCATAGAACCGCGGCCGTATGCCGTGGTAAAGGGACTTTTCGCCTCCAACCGTATAACGGAGAGGGAAACTGTTTTAGTGGTTGATATCGGAGCGGATACTTCTTCCGTGACGATAGTTTCTTACGGGCATCCTTATTTGATAAGGCCTTTGACCGTATCCGGAAAAAGGTTCACGGCGGCCTTGTCTTCTTATTACAAAATAAGCCCGGAGAAGGCTGAATTATTAAAGAGAGAAAAAGGGCTGGGAGAGTTGAGGTTGCAGGAGAATTCCATTACCGAAAGCGACGGCTGCTTTTCTGTCCTCGCGAGTCATCTGGAAAACCTGGTGATAGAGATCGAACAGACATTCCAGTATTTCTCGCATCAGCTCCTGAAATCGAAGGTGCAGGTTTTTGACCGCGTCATATTGACGGGAGGGGGCTCCGGACTCGGAGCTCTGGATACCTTCCTCTCGGATAAACTTAAAGTTCCGGTGTCCGTTCTTGAGCCGGCTGCCGCTATCCTGAACGGGGGAGACCGAAAATCCGGTGATAATCCGGCGATATCCTTCGGCCTGCTGGGGCTGGCCTCGGGTTTTATGGACGATACGATTATAAACCGTCTTTTTCAGAAAGAGGACAGGCGGCAGTGAGAATAAAACAAATTAATCTTCTTCCGAGGGAAGGTTTCAAAGGGACCCTTGTCGGCAGACTGCGTTATTTCGGCAGATATAATCGGCGGATGGCGAGGCTGCTGGGAGGGGCCGTTTTGGCCCTGTTGTTTTTGATTATTATTCCGGCTTCGGTAGTGCATACTTATAAATACAGGACTGCCTTGCTTAAAGAGGAAATAGCAGATACCAAGGTCAAGTTTAAAAAACTGCAATCGCAGGATTTTCAGCTTGAGAAAATGAAAGCGGAATTGAAAACGGAGCAATCCAGGCTGGCGGTTATGCTGGAAACATTGTCTTCCACGATGGGGCCGGAAGGCGGATATGTTTCCCGGTTGGCAGCCCTGGCGGAGGCCGTTCCCAAGGACCTCTGGCTCAACAACGTAGTTATGGACGGCAAAGGTATACAAATTTCCGGGGCGGCGCTCGACAGCCGCTTGATAGTCGGATTTATGGATAAACTCAAGGACTGCAGTTATTTCAAGGAGGTGCGGTTCGTTTCCTCGGAGAAACAGGTATTGGACGCGCACTCCGTTTATAACTTTCAGATAGCCGTTGACTACGACGGGGAGGATGACGGCGCCGACGCAGGAAAAACGGCTGGGAGCGGGAAATGAATTCCAAGAATCCGCTTAAAACCCTGGCATCCGTATGCTATAGTTGGTATAATAAACGCAACCCGGGGGAACGCCGGCTTTTACTGATGCTTTCTTTTATATCGGTTTGCTCGTTTTATTTCTCTTTGATACTTAAACCTTCTTTAAATGAGATTTCCGGGTTAGAAGTCCGCCGGCAGGAATACCTCGGCCAGATGGAGAAGATAAAATTACAGTATCCGGACGTCGCTAAAAGCCGAAGGGAGATAACCGATATAAAGCAGTCGGCCGCAGAACTAAAAACCAGAATAGAGGGCATAGAATCTAAACTTATAAGTGTTTCCCAGGAACAGGTTTTATTGACCGAGATCATAAAACAGGCCCAGGATCTTGATATAGATCTTGAATCCGTGAAGCAGGAGGTCAGGAAGGAGAAGGGCGGTTTTTACAGGCTTTGCATAGATTTGAAATTTTCCGTTCCTTACAGGAAAATACCGGTTTATATAACCGGGGTGGAATCGCTCGTTCCCTTCATCGCGATAGAAAAGATGTCTCTTTCTCAGTCGAAGAACGACCCGGTATTACTGGTGGATGTGTCGCTTACCTTGAATACGATATTAAGCCGGACTGAAGATGAGAGCGTGGAAATCGCTTCCGCAAAAAGAGGTAAAGAGGCCGTTGATCTTAAACGCAGTCCTTTCGCTCCGGCGTTCCTGTCCGGCAAATCACAAAGAAGGAATCTCAAAGTGAACGGCATTACTTACAGCGCCGAAGGTTCCACCGCCATCATCAACGGGACTATCGTGCGGGTGGGCGACAGCGTGGAAAAAATGGAAGTGAAGCGGATACTGAAGGACAGCGTTATTATAGATACCGGGGCGGGTGAGGAGACGTTGTTCCTTTCCCGCGACGCTTTGCGGAAATAACGCGCGCCGCGGCGGAGTTTATCAAAGAAGTAAGAATGACGGAAAGAAATCGATGATAAAAAACAGGGTAAAGAATAAGTGTAAAAGCATTGCCGCCGTTGTCCTGGTTATTTTTGTAACCATTCTCGCCGCCGATTCCGGCGTAAGCGGGGCCCCGGAGAAAAAGCCGTTCGGAGGGGAACAAAGGATATCGGTAGATTACAAGGATGTGGATGTCGGCGATGTCCTTCGGTCTTTAAGCTATACATACGGGCTTAACCTGGTGACTTCCAGCGAGGTGAAAGGAAAGATCACCATCTCCCTTAAAGATGTTTCCGTGGCGGAAGCCCTTGATGCGATACTGTCGGCGAACGGATATAATTATTCTCAAAAAGGCAGTATTTATTATATCTCCCCGGGCTCCATAGAAGGGGCACAGGCGGTGACAGAAGCCGTGACGTTGAAATATTTGAAGGCCTCCGACGCGCAGAACCTTGTGCGTAAAGTTTTGTCCGGCAAGGGCGATATCAAGGTGGACGAGATATCCAATATGCTGGTGGTGACGGATTACCCGGCCAGTATCGCGAAACTCAAAGCTCTGCTTAAAGATGTGGATCAGCCGCCGCGCCAGGTATTGATAGAAGCGAAGATACTGGACATAACTTCCAAAGACCTGCAGAATCTCGGCGTCACCTGGGAAGCCGACTACAGCCCCGGACACGGCATTTTCGGCAGAAGCACGAACACCGCGGAAGAGATAAAGGTTACCCAGACACTGTCCGGGACGTCTTCCAGCGTCAGCGGAGGGCAGTTTAAACTGGACACCCTGGTGATGAAGGGTTTGACGGCAACTGCCACGATAGACGCGCTTGTCCAGACCCAGAAGGCGCATCTGTTGGCTTCCCCTTCCATCGCGGTACTGAACAACAGGGAGGCCCGTATTATCATCGGGGAAAAAGTTCCCTACAAAGAAAAAATGCAGACTACCACGGGGACTACCGAGACCACGAAATATATCGATGTGGGGACGACTTTGCGCGTGACTCCATCCATCAATGCCGACGGGTACATCACCCTTTCCATCCACCCGGAGGTTTCTTCGGTGAGCGCCCTTCTTGATGCCGGGCCGCGTATCACCACGCGTGAGGCCGATACGGTGGTCCGGGTAAAAGAAGGCGAGACCATCGTGATAGGCGGACTTATTAAGCAGGAAGACAACCGTATTAAATCACGGATCCCCGTTCTGGGGTATATCCCCATTCTGGAATATCTTTTCAGCAGTAAGAGCAGGGACCAGACCCAGACCGAACTGGCGGTATTCATTACTCCCAAAATCCTGCTTTCCAGGGCGGAACGCTTGAGCGAGAACAAAACGCGTTATGAGGAAGAGGCTTACGTCAATATACTAAGTACAGCCGGAGTCAACGTCCAGATGAAGCTTTTCGATAAGGCGAGGAAACTACAGACAGGGGAGGGATTCGAAGCCAACGAGAAAGCCGTTTGGCAGCGCAGGAATCAGGCTTTGAGCATATATGAATATATAGTGACGCAGTTCCCCGACGGGCCCAAAGCCGCGGAATCCGCTTATCAATCCGCCGTTCTGTACAGTCTGTTGGGGGAATATGGGACCGCGAAAACGATGTGCGAGAAGATATTATCGGAATATCCCTCTTCTCCCTTCGCGGTCAGGGCCGACAGATTAAGAAAAGCTATGAATGCCCGCTTGAGAAGAGAGAAACACGCGCAAGCGCGGAAGAAAGTCCTCGAAATCAAGACAGCCGCCGATGAACAGCGGGACGAGATAAAGAAAGACGAGGCATTCTATACAAGTCTGCAGAAAACCATCGAGAGAGACGCCCTGGAGAATGATAGACGCGAAAAAGTGGAAACTGAGAAACAGATATTGAAAGAAAAGAGAGAAGAGCGATTATCGCAGGCCGCATTGATGCGGCAGGCGCTTCAGATAGAAAAGGAGATGTCCAGGATATACCGGCTTAAAGAATCCCGCGAAGCCGAGCAAAAGGCCGCTGAAGAAAAGCAAGCCGCCGAGCAGGAACGGAAGAGACAGTTGGCCGCGGAGCGGGCTGAACAGGCGCGTTTGAAGGCGGAGGCTTTAGAAAAGGCAAGGGAAGAAGCGG
>DIEK01000110.1 GCA_002418595.1 Candidatus Omnitrophica bacterium UBA5776
GGTTTTAAAGCGGAGCTTAAGGTAAATGTTACAGTCCCATCAACGGCGCAGACAGCCGAGGTAACTGTCGGCATAACCACACTGCTGGGGCTGGAAGTGATCGTAACGGTCACGGGTTGCGTCCAAGAGGTCTGCTTACCGGACTTATCTGTCGCAAGAAAAGCGAAAGACACAACCTTGCCGTTATGTTCAGTGTTCATTTGCATCTTAACGGTCTTGCCGTCGGCGCTCAATGCGCCGGTGCCAAGATCCCAGTAATAAGTATTGCTATCATACTTCACCTGCGCCCAGAATGCCTTCAGGTCGGAAGGTTTTAAAGCCGAGCTCAAGGTAAAAGTAACGCTGCCGTTGACGTCGCAGACAGCCGAGGTAACTGTCGGGACAGTTAGACTGCTGGGGCTGGAGTCTATCAGCACGCTGACCGCGTTGGTGGTGCCGGTCTTCTTGCCGGCAGTATCCACGCCGAAGAAAGTAAAGGTCATAGTCTTGCCGTGATAATCACTGCCGATCTGCATCTTGACAGTTTTGCCGTCGGCGCTCAAGACACCGGTGCCCAATGTCCAGTAATAAGTATAGCTGTCATATTTAACTTCCGCCCAGAATTCCTTCAGGTCAGAAGGTTTTAAAGCGGAGCTTAAGGTAAATGTTACAGTCCCATCAACGGCGCAGACAGCCGAGGTAACTGTCGGAACTGTCAGACTGCTGGAATCAGGGTCTATCGTAGCATTGGAACTGCCGAGGGTTATTGCAGAAGAACCCCCTGTGTGAACCGCGGACGCCGAAGTGCCGGAGGTCTGACTGCCTAAAGTGACGGTTTTCGCATTGGAACTGCCCAGGGTTATTGTAGAAGAGCCCCCTGTTTGAACCGTGGAAGCCGAAGAGGCAGAGGTCTGGGAGCCCAAAGTGGCAGTCCCCGTATTAGAATAATTTTTTCCTGAATTGACCGTGGAATTCAAAAGGCCTACCGCTTCCCTGATCTCGGACCTAAGCTGTTTTATGGAAGAAAGGTATTTCGTATAAGCATCCTTCCTCTCCTTGCTGTTTTGAGCGTTATAAAGATCTTTTCTGTACTCCTTCCCCGCTTCCAGCATTCTACTGTGGATATCCTTTAACTTGAGCCTGAATGCGCGAATACTCGCTTGCAGAGAAGAACCTTCACTCTCTTTTTCCCCGGAACCCCCCTCTGAATCGGATAACTGCGAAGGTTTCTTGAACGATTGCTGCTGACCGACGGCGCTGATTTTCTTGGAATCGGAGTCGGTCTGCTGAACGGAAGAAGAACTATCCGCGGCAAACGCCGGCAGGTAGAATACTCCCGCGGAGATAAAAACGAATACAGCGGTCATTGATCTTAGGCTTTTTAAATTCATTGGACACTCCTTGAAGGAAGGTTTGAAGCAGGAACAAAGCAGTAATTACTTGAGTTTGAAAAACGTTTCCAAAAGTTATTCTAAGATAAAAGTGCTTTTCTGTCAAGAACTTATTGCTATATTTTTTACGCGGAGGGACCCCTTTTCCCTTTGGCTATAAGGCAGGGTGCGTTTCCGATAGGTTAAAGTATATAGGCCTTGTTCTTCACCAAAGGAGACTTCCGGATCTCTTCGCTTATCTCTTTAGGGATACCGGGTTTCTTGAGCTTATAATACATATAATTTTTATAGCCTTCCACCCCGGGTTGGTCAAAAGCGTTGATATTCAGCAGTTCTCCTTCGAACGCCGTAGCCATCTCGAAAAAGAACAACAAAGCGCCCCAGGAATAAGCGTCGGCCCGCGGAAGCGTAATGCTGCAATTGGGCCGCTGCTCTTTGACCAAAGCCCATTCAGTAGCTTCCTGCGCGAGATGTATCAATTCAGTATAAGTCTTCCCGGCAAGGAAATCACCGGTACCGGTAACCTTAAGTTCGGAGGAGAATTTATCCAGCTTTATAAAAGTGACGGTTTTATCGTTCTCCCCTTCGATATTGTTCTGCTGGATGGAATGCAGGTCATTGGTCCCCCTGGCGGCGACCGGCGTCCGCCCCAGATTCACCTTACGGGAAAAGTCGCGCAGCCATTGTTCTGTTTTTCCGTTTACGACTATTTTACGGGCGTATTTCTTGCCGGTGCTCTCGGCCAAAAGCTGACTATACCAGTCTGCCGTGGCGCGCAGGCTTTCCGCGAAAGGCAGCAAAATAGATATTTTCTTCCCTTTTTTGCGGTAAAGCAGGGTGTGCAACAGCGCGTACATATAAGCCGGATTCTTCGACGGGTCCGGCAGCGAGCATCTTTCGCGCATGCCGGCGGCACCTGCAAGCAGTTGTTTTAGGGATATCCCGGCCAGCGCCGCGTGCAAAAGCCCCATATTGAATTCCGAATACCGGCCGCCCACCCCGTGCAGCAGCGGAAAATTCCTGAAACTCAACGCGTCCTTCGCCGCGGCCGCGTTCACTTTTGCCCGCAGTGAGCCCCCGGAAGGATCGGTTATGGCGGCGATCTGCCTGCCGTAGTTCTTCCCGCAATGTTTCTTCAGCCAATTCTCCACCACCGCGAACCCCGCCTTGGTCTCTGTGGTCTCTCCGGACTTGGATATGACTACGACAAAGGTTTTTCTGGGGGACAAAGCGGACAAAAGCGCGGAAAGCGTGTCCGGATCGAGATTATTACCCTCGAAATATATTCTCGGCCTGCCTTTGCGCAGCCGGGAGAATTCGTTATAATAGGCCGGGCATAAGGCGTCTTGGGCCGCTTTTAACCCCAGATAAGATCCCCCGATACCGAGAAAGATCACGCTCTCGTATTCGACGGAGACTTCCCCGGCGAACTTTTCCACTTCCTTCAGGATCTTGGCGTCCTGCAAAGGCAGCATCGCCCACTCAAGGCCTATACCTACCCGGCTCGCCCTATCGGCGAGCACCCGGCTCAGATGTTCATGCGCCTTGCGCGCCTGCGGAAACATGGATTTCAGCTCCGCCGGGGCCGCGCCATGCGCTTTGCCTACGTTAAAACTCATCAGGTTATTAAAATCGAATTCTATCGTTTTTTTCATCAGACCGCTCCGGTTATGTCCGCCTTGGATGTTTTCACCCCGCGGGAGTGCAATTCCAGCAGTTTCTTCCTCGAACAATCTTTACAAAGAAAGACCGGTTTAGCGTTTGAACGGTCGTAATTCGCCGTTCTTACCAGCCTCCACAAGCTCTCCTCTTTTCCGCAATTATCGCACTTGCCTTTCTCCTTGACCTGCCAGACTTCTATGGCGGCGGAAGTGAAAATAAATTTATCCACCCAAAAAAAGATCGCCCCGCCGATAAGGTTCGCTATCACCGTCGAAATGATACCGGCGCCCATGTTCCTGACCACCAGCCAGAGTATGGGCGTGCTTAATTGCCACCTGAGCAGGTAAAGCAAAAAACGTTTCATATTTCTCCTCCTGATGTCATAGTAGCCTGAACCGGCCCGCGCGCCGGGCAGACGAAGAAAACTGCGCGTAAATATCGGCCTATCTTATGCCGCAGACAAGCGGATTGTCAATCTAAATCTAAATCTGCCCCTTTAAGCGCTTCAAGCAGTTTTTCCATCACGTCCCCCGCTTCTATCCCACCCATACATTCCGGCGCTCCCTGCGCGTCCAGAACGCAGTTCTCGGGCGGTTTCATACACGGGGCGCATTTCGGCGGACGGCGGCTTCTGACGCGCAGGCCGGCCGAAAGATAAGGATAATAACAATCGGTATTGGTAGGGCCGCTCAAGGTCACGCAAGGGACCCCTATGCTGTCGGCGATATATGCCAGACCGCTGTCGCAGGAAACGAACGCCCTGCACCTCGATATCAATACCGCGGTCTCTCTCAATGAACACTTGTCCACGGCGCGGATAATTCCCGGGGAGAGCCGTTTGAGCATCTTTTCAGACAACGCGTCACCGGCCGCCTTGCCGAACAGGAGCGGGACCATTCCCGGCC
>DIEK01000014.1:0-2896 GCA_002418595.1 Candidatus Omnitrophica bacterium UBA5776
AGCAATGTAATTTCCACGGCCGGGGACGTGAATATAAAGGATATATCGTCTTCCACAGTCAATAATATCAAAGCGGCGGAAGATGTCAGTCTGAATAATATCAACGACTCCGCTCTTGACGGGATAACAGCGGATCACGGAGCAATTACTATTACTAATATAGAAAACTCTACCTTGAACGGTATAAACTCCGTCAACGGCGATATTGCATTCACAGATCTGTCCGGCAGCGAAATAAAGAGCGTAAACGCGCGGAATGATATGTCCTTTGTTTCATTGACTGATACGGTAGCCGATACCGTGTCCGGTCAGGCCGCCTTGACCATCAAGAACTCGGAAACGATAGAATTTCGGGGAGTCAACAGCCGGGAAGGAGCTCTCTATTTGAGCGGTTGCGCCTTGGGCTCTTCAATGGATATTGCAACGGCGGAAGGGGCTGTAATAAGCGGCGCGGCTCTTGATAATGAGCTGTCTTTGTCCAAACCGTTCGTTTCCTCCGGCGCGTCTCCGGGCGCAGGCATCCTTTCAGGCAGGCAATTAGTGTTTGACGTCGCCCGATTAACATCGCAGACCGGCGGCAGCAACGGGGCGCGCATATCGCTTGATAAGACCGGGATATTTAAAACAGGAGATTACGGTACCGGTACCTTGCAGTCCGGCGGCCTGAACGTAGTATCTCTGGAGAAACTGTCTGCAGGTTCTAAGATTGAGTTATTGGATGGGATGACGGGTGAGGGAGATGGTTCTGTCCTCGCATCAAGATCGTTCGTTTCGATGAAGCCTTATGAGTATGGGACTGCCGCTTCTGCCGGGTCATCCGCGCAGAGCCTTAAAGCCCTTCTTTCTTCTTCAGGGTCGGAGAAAGTGATACAGGCCGCCGGCGATAAACTTCCGGTGGACTTGGAGCTTACTGCGGCGTCCGCAGCCGCTATGACGGCCGAAGCGTCCGCGGGTTATCCCATACAGGCCAATCCTCTCGGTAACGTAAAAACTACTATCCTTAACAGATTGGACGGCGGAGATTCTTCTTCGGCGGCTTCATACTATGCTTTAGACATTTCACCCGTTCTTTCGGGTGTATTAAATAACGGGAATCCTCAATTGAGCGAATATCTGACCACGACCGCTTCCGGCAGAGGCCCGCCTGCAGCGGCTATCTCAGATTACCTTTCTCCATCATCCCTCAAGACAATTCCCGGTTCCTTATCCGCGTCCGCTTCGGTTCAGGCGATTTCCCTTTCGGATTTATCTTCTAATTCCAATATACTCGATATTCTTCCTTTATATAACATAGACCGTGGCCAGGGGGGTGTCCTTTCTTCCCGCTTAGAAAGGACATCTCCCGTTTTTAACAGCATTTCAAAGGATCTATCGTATTACGGCGGCATTAAAGTCCCGGGCAGCGATTCTTTGAAACAGAATTCCGTTCCTCTCTCCGAATATGCGGCTTCCAAAGGGTTCTCTTCGGATTTCGTTGCCTGGACGGACGAAAGCGCGCGGACTGCCTGGGCCTGGAATACCGGCAATGACAGGCTGCATAGCGGAGCTTATCCGGAAACAGGCCTGGAGGTAAACATCTACACCTTGCCGGCAAGCGAAGAGGACTGGGGAGCCACTTACCAGGGCGGCGAAGTTTATATAACGGACAGGACTTATGACAGCTTGGTCAACAGCGCGCTCAATTCCGCTTATACGGAATACTCTTTTAAGGCCGCTATGGAATGTATCGGAGTTCATGAATTGACGGATTATAAGGGCGTTAATGAAGAAGGCGGCAGCAAGACATACTTCACGCATGAAGAGAATCTGACGGCGGAGAAGGCATATATTTTAGAAAAGGTTAGCGAATTAAAAGCCGAATTTGACAAGAGCGATATCGAGGCCGATAAGATAAAATATCTCGCTTCTGCCAATGAATATTCGGGGCGGCAGCAGCAAATCATCGCGGAAGAAGCGGCCGAGGCGTTTTCTATTGCCGAGCACTTGGGTATCCCAGAAAATAATGAAACTGTTATCGCTTATAAAGCAAATCTCGCTATATATACAGACGCCTTGGGACTTTTCGGCACATTCTTTCCAAGTATAGCAGATAATTCGCCGGTGGACTCCAGCCCGGCTATATCCAAAGATGAGCTGTTGAGTCAGATGGAATCCTTTAACAGCAAAGTGGAGAAAGAGCTTATTCCCGCCTTAAGTGCCGTGGGCGTGGTTTTTAACGATGACGGTTCTATAAATACAAAGTTGTCATCAGAGCCGGTATCGAAAATAAGAGAATACTTCGATACTACTGTTTTTTCATCCGGGGATGTATTAAAGATAGGGGAATACTTCGATAATGTCGGATTTATGAATGACCTGTACGCCCAGGCGCCTTCTCTGAAGGGCAGCGGTGACGGTGCGANNATAAGCGATTACAACACGCAGGTGGGCAACTTGAAGGCGTACTTGAGCACGAACGGGTACATCACGCTGAACGCCGACGGCACGCTGGCAAACGTGGACAACGATAAGATATCCGAAGCGATGACCACCCTGGGCGAATACAACGCGAACCAGAAGTTCATGGAGGATCTGTACACCCAGGCGCCTGAGCTGAAGGGCAGCGGTGACGGTGCGANNNNATAAGCGATTACAACACGCAGGTGGATAATTTACGTAATACTCTTGTCGAGATGCATTATATAACAGTTGATTCGGAGGGTATGCTTCTTACCGTAAATCATTATAGCCTTTCTGCAGTTCTCCAGGCGGAAACAGGAGCAGGGGAAATAATCCGGAATGATTTATCCAATATCGGAGCTTTGTCCCTGCAGATAGACGATATGACCAAGGCCGGGACTTTGCAAATGCCCGGCATGGTGATCAGCGGGTACCTGAAGGAGATCAACGCGCTGTC
>DIEK01000014.1:2983-10219 GCA_002418595.1 Candidatus Omnitrophica bacterium UBA5776
GCAAATGCCCGGTATGGTGATCAGCAGGTATCTGCAAGAGATAGACTCTTTGTACGAGAAGGTTGGGGTTCAGTATAAAGGGCTTGATGTCTGGAATACCTTGAACGATCTTTCCGGTAATCTAAGCGGCATCAATTATATCGTTCAGCAGTTCTCCGCTTATCTCGATTCTAACCCCGGAGATATTATTAAAGAAACAAAGCCAATTACTACAGAAGACGGAAAAACCGGTGTTGAGATTACTGCGGAGATCCCCGGACAAGTGGAGATCAGCGGGATAGACGGCGCAGGCACGATTGATCCGAACGTCACGGTAGAAAAAATCACTACGATAATCAACGGTAAAGTTGAAAAAGTGGAATTCAAGGCGTATTCCCCGGATGATTCCACAGGTGTTTCTCAAGAGGTGGATTCTTTCCAGGTGTCTTGGAAGAATCCTGATGGCGGCGCTAAGATGACGTTCTATATCAGCGCCGACGGCAGCACGATTGAAGGAGAAGGCAGCGGGGCGTTCCACTTGGATCTCGGTGTATCCAAACAGGAAGGGAAAGACAGCGCTTCGTCTGAACAACCTGCACAGCCTGCGGCAAGCACGCTGGAAGTCGTCAAATCGTTGGGCGATGACACTTGGCTTGTCAACGCGCAGAAGCTGACAGCAATTTGGGATCGCGACGGTTTGAGGGTGAATCCTTTCGTTGAAGGTTCACAGATCACCCTGGCTCCGGGCATTACCGGGCTTAAGATGAGCTCCACACAGGAGCTTGCCTCGGAGGACGGGGCAACATTCACGATATCCGGAAATACCCCCGATTACACGATGGGCCTGCTCGGGCTGCAGGGGGAATTAAAAGTATATAATACGAAAACCAAAGAGACTACCACTATTTCAGCAAATCCCGTTTCCGGAACAAACTCCGCCACGGCGGAACAGAAAACAGCCGTTTCCACTAATGATGTCCAGTCCAAGGTTACTTATATCACCAACTCCGCCAACGGTAACAGACTGGTAAGCGGCTATCTGGATATTCTGAAAGTAGAGGCCGGAGGCCAGGTATATTACCGTTCTTTTGTGCAGAACCACAATGCGCTCAGCATAGGCGATAAAAGCTATCACGGGACGACCAGCGTGGAAACCCGCGGCCCGGATCATTATGAAAAGGTAGTGCTGCTGGGGGTGTTGTCCCAGGAGGATGCGCAGGCCAAGGTCTCTTCCCTGGAAGAATCCGGCACATTAAACATAGAGGATGGCGTCTATAGCGCGGTTATCAGCACGGAAGATAGGACATGGATGGTGCAACTGGGCGTTACAGAGCATTACGCCGGGGGAAAGAACAGGGAGCAGTTGATAGCCGAGGGGCAGAGCGATCCTAAGCCGGAAAGCTATACATACGGCTATTCGACAACCCAAAACGGCATTTCCGCCGACGGCCGGAATTACTACAATCAGTTCAGCGGATACGTTAACTACAATGATCCGCAGTTGAAGGTGGATATTACTTCCGGTGATAAAGGCAGGACTCTGGCGGAGATCCAAAGCGAAGCTCCGCAATTCGTTTCCGGCAGTAAATATTACCCGTTGAACGACGGGGAGTACGACTTCGATAATTATGCCGCCTACAGCATCAGTACCGAGGGGCTTTCCGCAACGTATATTAAAGAAGGGATACCTATGCCGCAGGTTTTCGACCTGGCCGGTGTTCCGGAGAGCGTCCGGGGTGTTCTCTGGCAGATACAGGTGTTTTCTTCGAAGAACGGACAGCCGGGCATCCACACTGTGACAAGCAGCGACGACAGTATTCTGCCGCCGAGTTCGTTAAGCTATTCTTCCCTGAGCCCCGCAGATCAGGCCGCCTATCTTACCAATTATAACCAGGTCATGGGAACACAGCTTGACGAGACGGAATTCGCGGCCCGCTGGGATGCCGTGGCAAATAACCTGCAGGCCAGACAGTGGAACGTAGCCCTGCAGACCGGATATGACCCGGTGTCCGGCGGAGAAGAAATACTGTCCGGATATTCCATCATACTGGATCCCGTCAATCAAACCATCGAATTGGCCTATTACATCGAGGGAATCCAGACCGTCCTGGGAACCGGGGTCTATTCGATCGAAGGGATGACGCCTGAATCCATCACGCTCGATTCCCTGAGCGACAGATATGTCTCCGGGAGCAGTTTCGCCGACACATTCGAGAACGGCGCCATCCAGCACAGCGAGATCTCCGGAGACAAGATAAAGACTACTGTTGATTACGGTTCCACGGACAAAGGACAGGGCGTTACCGTCCGCAGCATTGTTCTTAATCAATATAATACCGCTTACGGAGCGGAATACCCGATATTAAAATATACCGCCGAAAGAACATATACTAACGGTCTGTTGACCGTAATATCCGAAAAGACTTACGTCCCGCAGACCAACGTGCAGATGATCGTAGAGATCACGCAGGGGGGCAGAGATAGCAACAAGAAATATTCGATTCTCGTCACCGACCCCGATAATAGAGTTACGGAAGTCTCTTTGAAGAACGAGATTAACGAGTTGGTGATACCTAACGGCTCCCAGGTAACGCTGAAGTATTACGAGCCGGCGGACAGCGAAGACGGCGGAACGGCGCAGATAGCCGTTAAATCCATCAACGGTCAGGCTATAGACGCGGTGATCAAGGATCCCGGCTACAATAGGAACAGCGCACAGACCGAGATTTTGGATATTACTGCAGACGTCTTGGCCGCTACCACCGGGGAATTGCAGGAAGAGAGCGGGACGGAAAGACAGTACCAGTACGGGGTTTTCGGCGACAAGACACAGTTGACCAGCGCGGTCGCGGATTATTATAAAAACATCGGCGGTCAATGGAAACACATCGGACAAGATAACGTTTTTCGCACTTTTGATCCCGTTACCGGAAATCAGCTTACCAACCGCCAGGAACAGTGGAGGGTTGACGGTATAATACCGATGGAAGTGGCTATCGTCGCGGAGGACGCCAGCAAGAATTCCATCGTAGTCAAGGACGCGGACGGGTTGGAGATATCCAGACAGCAGTTGACTCCGGGGCAGAACAATATTTTTATCGACAAGCCGGAAGGTGCGAAGGTTTATCTGGAGATGGTTACCGGTAGTCCGGTTTCCGTCGCCTCGATGAAAGTGGACGGAGAAACGGTGGTCCTTGACAGCGGCGTCGATCAGCCGAGCCACTTCACTACGGGAGCAAAGACTGTTACCAGGGACATCACGGAAGCGGTGAATGCCGCCGCGTCCGTCAACCTGCATCTTCAGGGATACTCGGAGACCAGGTTTGCCTACAACGATAAGAACGAACTCAGGGAGCAGACCGATCTCACAGGCGGGAAGTTCGAAGGCAACATAGAGACCCGCGTCAAGATACAATCCGGGATCGACAGCGGCAGTCCTTTAGTTACCAGCGCTTCTTTCAACGGACTGCTTACGGATACGGATAAGCTCATAGCGGTTACCGCGGAACCCGCCAGCGGCGCCTCCTCTCATCCCGATTACGCCTCATTGCTCATAGATAAAGGTATGCCGCAAGACGGCAGCGGGAAGACCAGGCATTATGAATACGTGGATAACCGGTATTCTTATTACGCAATAGAGGTTAAGACCTCCGAAGTCTCCACATCCTGGCCGTTCGCCGGATTGACGATAGAGACCAGCGCTTTCACTAACTTCAAGGAGAATACCCTGACGGTGAACAGGACGGTGCTGGGGTACGAAAATGTATATAATATCGGGTTAGGGCCGTTTACATACGATTTGACCGGGGTGGAAGTGGACCGTGAGACCGGGGCGGATATCTCCGGAGGCAAACTGAACGGACTCGAGAGAATAAACGGCGGCGAGTGTATAACCATTTCCGACGATAAAGGGACAATCGGTTATTTCGATTCCGCCCTGCAGTATCATACTTACGTTTCCGGGGTGGGAGACGTTACCGTTAATCTCGCCGGCCAGATAAGCACCGGCCGATACGTCTATATGCCGCAGTTGACGATCAAACGTACCAACCTGGAGAAACACGGCAACGATGCGACCAATCTCCCCGGCGGAGCGGAGGAGTGGACGGGAGAGGCAATATTGGATATTATCGGCGGCAATACGTATTTCAACATACAGGACAATAATCTTGCAAATTACGGCGGCGTAGAGACAATGCTCGGAGATTCCAAGAACACGCAATATACCCAATTCGCCTATCGAGGGACAGAATATCTATCGGATAATGCCGCCGCGCTGTATTTCCGGGCCTCCGCTATCCTCACGCAGACGCAGGCGGTAAAAGATTTGATGCCGTGGCTTTTCGGCACCGGTTATGCCGACGCGTCCCTCGGCTACGGATGGGACGACGGTGATCTGGAGGCGTATTGCAGGGTCGAGGCAATAACCGGCGGCAAAGATTATTCTTTCAGCACGAACAAGAATACCGGGTTCTCCTTAAGCGGCTACGATAATGCCGATCCATCCAGAGGGACGCTGCAGATGTTCGCCGAGAAGCAGGGGAATTCTGCGCAGAGGACGATATATTTCGTCCGGCCGTATTCGTTGGGGCAGTTCGATCTGCAAAAAACACTGGCTGCCGCCGAGGAACTGGGCTTGAACTTTGTGGACGGGACAAGCTTACAGGATAACCCATTGTTTCAGTTTGTCGCCGGAATGATGCCGGGCGGGATTTATCCGACGACAGTGGAAAGTCATTATACCAACTCTGAATTGGCCGCTCCTAAGTTTCATACCTCTTTAAATCCCCAGACCGGCGAGGCGGAGATTAGACATTATACCAACGGCGGCAATGTTATTACGAATCTCACCGGAGATGTTATAAGCGCGACTGTCCCGGTGAAGAATTCCGACGGGAGCTCATCCTTGACAGTGTGGCGCAACCCTGAATATCCCGGCTATCAGCAGCAGCAGAATATCGATAGTGTCGGTAGTTCCCCTGCAAGCCNNGAAGCAGCTTCAAGGGGAAGATTTAGCAGGCACGCCAATTTCTCCTTCAGATATAAGCGGATTGACGCCTGTTGAGCCGGGAACCGTGCCGTCCGGCAGCAATCCGTCAGACCAGTATAATGTGATCAAAGCCGGTTTCAACCCGGTCGAATCCCTGAGCGATTTATACGGCTGGGCAAAAGACACCTGGGTAGGCCAGCAGTTGACCGGCTTGGTTTATTCCGAGAAGACCGAGACCGACGGCCGGACCACCACTGTCACCGGCAGCCTGTTCAACATCATCCCGTGGAATTCCGAGACGACTTATTTCGATCCGGAAGCGGAGATTACGGAGATCACGAGCAGCTATGCCTTGGGGCTTGATAAATTCTACAGTTATTCGAACGGCCTCACCGGAGTATCCTACAGCAAAAAGGAGTCGTATTTCGGCCTCTCCAGTTCAGAGGATTTCAAGAGCCCAGAAGTGAACCTCAACATTCAATCCATGGGTATCGGTGGAATAGGCGTAGGCAGCGGAAGTTTCAACGGCGTCCCCGTGATATTCCAAAAATCGCTGAACGGTGAGAAACTCACTCCTCCTTATGCCAATGCCGACCAGGTGGCCATACAGTTGAATAGAGGGACTTCCGAAGAAGGCGGCAATTCTTGGGAAATAAGGGAATATAACAAGAACGGTGAACTGCAGGAGGCATTCTCTTACGACTTCGGCGGCCGCTTCTCTTCTTCCAACAGCCTGATTTATTCCGGCATGCAGAAGACTTCCGGAGACGAAGGGACGGACATATACAGCGCGGGCGTGTCGAAAACCGAGCAAACCGGCAGCAAGGTTACCCGGAGTAGCGGAAGCGGTTCCGTAGGTATAAAGGATGACAATTTCGTTCAGCCGGTTTCGTCCAACATCGCCTTCAACAACAAGGTCTGTATCTCCGGGATACTGCGCGAGGAAACCAACAGCAACGAGATCTATTCCGGATTATCATACAAGGATCAGGATAGTTATCTCCCCTCAGGTGGTTACAAGTCGGTCTCCACGCAGTACGTGCAAAGCTCTTTGAATCCTTCTCTGGTCGGAAAGACCGAATCCGTAAGCGCCGGTTTTACGCAGACATTGACATCTGCCGGGCAGATCGCAGTTCAGACGTTGACCAATTGGCACTATACTTTGGCCGATACCGCCACCGGGGTCAAGACCATCGACCGTAGCGCCGATAAGGTGGTGAACAGCTACAATTATCCCGACAAGAAGACCGTAGTGAATAATTATCAGAATACCAATATGGGGGATAATCTGAGGAGCACCGTTGTTTCCTACAGCGAGGGAACATCCACCAGCAAACATGACGATTTGGGCAGGTTGAGTTCACTCCAGGTAGTCAGCGAACCGGCGGCAGTGCAGGATTTGAGTTCTCCCAACAAGCCGGTGATTTCCTCCGGGACGAGCGATAAAACCGATAGTTATAAGTATATCGGCGACAGCAACACTATTTCCCGGCATAATTTTGATTACAAAATCTCCGATTATATCAACATGGAAGCCACTGTCACAAAAGGCAATGAGAACTTCAATGCATACAACGCCGCCGGGCGCGTCAGCGACATGAATTCTTTGCAGGATATGAAGGTGTATGGTCTGAATGACGATTACAGCGTGAATATTGCCGATCTCCGCCTTTGGACCGGAGAGGCTTCCCATGAATGGAACATCGCGCAGAACGGTAATGTCAAATCGATGGATTATGATAATTGGGCAGCCACTTTCGTTAATGCGGCAAATGATGAAAAGAATACCATTACGCATACAACCGGCCACAGCGATACTACTTTGAACGAACGCGGTTTAAGCGTAGATGTAAAGGACAAAGGCGAGTCGTCGGCTTATAAGATCGAAGATGCCGTTTCTTTACAGAATATCTTTAACGGCGGCGACAGCGTTGCGGCGTTCAGCGCGTTGACGTCTTCCGTTAAAGATTCTCTCGGTTCCCTGACCGCGCAGAAATCTTACGAAGAGCGCCAGTTCGAAATGGAATACGACCGGTTGGACAGGCTGACGGCGTATAAGCACGAAACTAAAATTAACGATAAACTTGAGCCTCTCAATTCCGGGACCTTTACCGGCGACTGGGCCGCGGCCTACGCTTATAAAGCCACAGGAAAAGAGTTGGACGGAGTCCCGGTCGTCCAGACCATACAGACCGTCACAAGCACCGGCGGGAAAGAGACCGAGACCGCACAGTCGGTGTATAAAGGTTATGATTTTAGTTCATTGA
>DIEK01000013.1 GCA_002418595.1 Candidatus Omnitrophica bacterium UBA5776
ATTAAGTATTGTGTCCCCGGAATTCTAAGCGAAACTAATGCCCCTGGCAGGAATCGAACCTGCCGCACACAGTTTAGGAAACTGCTGCTCTATCCTTATGAGCTACAGGGGCAAGAAATTCTGGTTTAGGTTGTGGGTTTGTGCCCCGATAAAAACAAGAGGTAATTCGAATAATTTATCCCGGGGCAGATAAACTCTCGACCCAACGCCTGTATTATTATGCTCCTTCTATCTTCACCAGCGAGGTCACGGGATATTTCTTGAGTTTTTCCCTGCCTTTGAGATCGGGGAGCTCTATGACGCAAGCGATGCCTTTGATCTTCGCTTTAAATTTATCCAGCAGACGGATAACCGCCTCGATCGTGCCTCCGGTCGCCAGGAGGTCATCTACTATCAGGATATTCTCCCCTTTATTGACCGCGTCGGCATGCATCTCCAGTTCGTTCACGCCGTATTCCAGCGAGTAAGAAGCGGAAACCGTCTTGAAAGGCAGTTTCCCTTTTTTTCGCACCAGGACCAGCCCCGCTCCGAGTTTATACGCCAAAGCCCCGCCGAAAACGAAACCGCGCGCTTCCACGGCAACCACCTTGTCTATCTTAACGCCCTTATAAACCTTAGTCAAGTCCGAGATAGACTTGCGCAAAGCCCAGGGATGGTTTATGAGCGTGGTGATATCGTAAAACACTATGCCTTTCTTCGGAAAATCCGGGATACTGCGTATGTAATCGCGTAAACAGCCCTGCTTTTTTTTGTTCATCGTCATCCATCCTGTTTTTGCACGAATTTTCTCAGTTTATCCAAAGCCGCTTCTTCGATCTGCCGGATGCGTTCCCGCGAGACCCCAAGCGCTTCGGCGACCTCCGCCAGCGTGTAGCTTTTGCCGTCGGCAAGGCCGAACCGCATATCCAATATCTGCCGTTCCCTTTCCGACATTATTTCCATCAAATTGCTGACCCGCTCCTTGTCCATAAAATGCTCTATCTGCCTGTCGGGAGAAACCGCGGTCTGGTTTTCCACCAGGTCCAGTACCTGGCTGTCTCCTTCGTCACCCACCGGAGCATCCAGAGATGAAGTGCTGGTGGAGAGCCAGAAAAGGATGTGGTCCATTTTGGCTTTATTCAATCCGAGTTTTTTCGCGATCTCTTCGTTTGAGGGGATGCGTTTCAATTTCTGGGAAAGGTTTTCCTTGGTTTTTTTCCATTTGCCGATCAGGTCGTTCATATAAACCGGGATGCGGATAGTCTTGGCGTGCTCGGAAATGGACCTGGTGATCCCCTGTTTTATCCACCATGCCGCGTAAGTGGAAAAACGAAAACCTTTCTTAGGGTCGAACTTGTCCACCGCCCGCATCAATCCCAGGTTCCCTTCCTCGATGAGATCCAAAAGCGGTATCCCCAGGTACATATACTTCTTGGCGATGTTTATCACCAGGCGCAGATTGGAGCGGATCATCATTTTTCTGGCCTGCTCATCCCCTTTCTTCACCTGCCTGGCATAATCCAGCTCTTCTTCAGCGGTCAACAGAGGTATCAGACGTATTTCTTTCAGGTATGTCTTTAATGCTTCCATGTTCCTCCCGGGTCATTCGCTGCGCCGGAGTAAATACGCGCGGGGCAGCCGTTATTCACGACAGCCCCGCGCGCTCATCAGGCGTTTTATTTCTTTTTCTTCCCGTCCTTCA
Source organism: Candidatus Omnitrophica bacterium UBA5776 (assembly GCA_002418595.1). Lineage (GTDB taxonomy): Bacteria > Omnitrophota > Gorgyraeia > Gygaellales > Profunditerraquicolaceae > Undivivens > Undivivens industriae. Next base: position 1,682 of record DIEK01000013.1, read on the forward strand.
AGGCGGCCTGCGCGGCGGCAAGCTTGGCGATAGGCACGCGGAACGGAGAACAACTGACATAATTCATTCCGATGCGGTGGCAGAATTCCACCGAGCGGGGTTCGCCTCCGTGTTCTCCGCATATGCCCACTTCCAGCGTCTTGTTGGTTTTTCTGCCGCGCTGAATGCCCATTTTCATCAGCTCTCCGATACCTTCCTGGTCGATGCTCTGGAAGGGATCTTCCGGCAGGATGCCCTTACTGATGTAATCCGGAAGGAACCCGCCGATATCGTCGCGGGAAAAACCGAATCCCATCTGGGTAAGGTCGTTGGTCCCGAACGAGAAAAACTGCGCCGTTTCGGCGAGTTTGTCGGCCAGAACCGCGGCGCGGGGTATCTCGATCATGGTCCCGAACATATGCTTTATTTTCTTGAGGCCGTATTTCTTCAGGACCTCGGCGTAGATGCCCTTGGCGATCGCCAGTTGGTCGCTCAACTCTTTGGCGTCGCAGACGACGGGTATCATTACCTCCGGATACGGGCTCTTGCCTTCTTTGAGCAGTTCCGCGGCCGCTTCCAGTATGGCGCGTATCTGCATGGAACTGACCTCCGGGTAGGTTATACCGAGGCGCACTCCCCTGTGGCCCATCATCGGGTTGGACTCATGCAGTCCATCGGCCCTCGAAGCGAGCTCTTCCATGCTGATATTCAGCTCTTTCGCCAGCATCTGGAGCTTTTCGGCGTCGCGCGGCACGAATTCATGCAGCGGCGGGTCCAGCAGACGTATAACTACCGGGAACCCGTCCATTGCCAACAGTGTCCCTTTTATGTCCTTCTTGACGAACGGAAAGAGCTCGTTAAGCGCCTTCTCCCGTTCCTCTTTTGTCTTTGAGACGATCATCTTGCGCAGAAGGAACAGCGCCTGGTCGGAGTTCTTGCCGTAGAACATATGCTCGGTCCTGAACAACCCGATACCTTCGGCCCCGAACTGCAGGGCTTTCTGCGCGTCTTCCGGGGTGTCGGCGTTGGTGCGTATCCCGAGTTTCTTCACCGAACCGCAGATCTTGAGAAAATCGTTCAGCATGCGGTTCTCTTCGCTGGCGTCCATCATCGGCAGTTTCCCTGCGTAAACCGTGCCTTTTGTGCCGTTGAGGGTCAACCAGTCGCCTTCTTTGAAGGTCTTTCCGTCCACTGAAAGCACCTTTTTATCGTAATCGATATGCAGGCTTGCGCATCCGACTATGCAGCATTTTCCCCATCCCCGCGCCACCAGCGCCGCGTGAGAAGTCATGCCGCCTCTGGCGGTGAGGATCGCCTCCGCCGCCCGCATCCCTTCGACGTCCTCTGGATTGGTCTCTTCCCGGACAAGAATAAGCTTCTTCCCCTCTTTTTTCTGTTGCACGGCGTCAAGCGCGGAAAAAACTATCTGGCCGTTCGCTCCGCCGGGTCCGGCCGGAAGGCCTTTTGCCAGCGGTTTGTTCGCCAATTCCGCCTTCGGATTTATGATAGGATGCAGCAGTTCATCCAGTTGGGCCGGGGTGACACGCATTACAGCTTCGTCTTTTTTGATCAGTTTTTCCCTCACCATGTCCATGGCTATACGCACCGCTGCCGGCCCGTTGCGTTTTCCCACGCGGCACTGCAGCATAAACAACCTGCCTTTTTCAATGGTGAATTCGATGTCCTGCATATCCCTGTAATGTTTCTCCAGGCGGGAGCGAAAATCGCAAAGCTGCTTGTAGATCGCCGGCATGGTCTTTTCCAGGGTAACATGTTCTTTATTGTTCTCCGATTTGGAATACTCGTTGATCGGCCCGGGAGTGCGGATACCGGCCACGACGTCTTCTCCCTGCGCGTTGATCAGGTATTCGCCGTAGAAACCGTTCTCCCCGTTGCCCGGGTTGCGCGAAAAAGCGACGCCGGTGGCGGAATCACTGCCCATATTGCCGAAAACCATGGTCTGCACGTTGACGGCGGTGCCCCAGGCATCAGGTATCCCCTCTATCCTGCGGTAGCTGATGGCGCGCTTGCCGTTCCAGGATGCGAATACGGCGCCGATGCCGCCCCAGAGCTGCTGCATATGGTCGTCGGGAAATTCCTTGCCGAGCACCTCTTTGATCTTGGCCTTGAACCTGCCGCAAAGGACCTTTAAATCCTCTTCCGTCAGGTCGGTATCGCTCTTGATGCCTTTTTGTTTCTTCATCTCGTCCATAACCCGCTCGAGCTGCTTGCGGATACCGGATTCGGAATCCTTGGGTTCGATACCGGCTGCCTTCTCCATCACGACGTCGGAATACATCATTATCAGCCTGCGGTAGGCGTCGTAAACGAAACGGCCGTTGCCGCCGCTCTGTTTGACCAGGCCGGGGATGGTTTTCTCGGTCAATCCCACATTCAACACCGTTTCCATCATCCCGGGCATCGATTTTCGCGCTCCGGAACGAACGGAAACCAGGAGAGGATTGGCGGGGTCGCCGAATTTTCTCTCCATCAGCTTCTCCACCTTCTCGAGGGCCTTCTGCACCTCTTCTTTAAGAGTTTTCGGATAAGTCCTCTTGTTCTCATAATAATAGGTGCAGACCTCGGTGGTCAGGGTGAAACCCGGGGGAACAGGCAGGCGCAGATCCTTATGCCCGGCCATTTCCGCCAGGTTGGCGCCTTTGCCTCCCAGCAGGTTCTTCATGCTCTCGTTACCGTCGGCCTTTCCTCCTCCAAAAGAATACACGTACTTTTTTGCCATTTCTTACTTCCTCTCCTTCTTTACTGAAGCCCCCCGGGCCGAAACCCGGGGCTTCCCTATTTTTCCGGCGAAGCCGGTGCCTCACCGGTACACAGCGCGTATAATTTCTGCGGTTTGCTCAACCCTTTACGGCTTTTTTATAGTTTGTCCGAAATATACTTCTCCACATTCTCCAGCGGGATCCTTACCTGCTGCATGCTGTCCCTGTCCCTGACCGTTACCTGTTTGTCCTCCAGCGTCTCCATATCCACGGTAACGCAAAATAACGTCCCTACCTCGTCCTGCCGGCGGTAGAGCTTGCCGATGTTGGCGGTATCGTCGTAAACGGCGTTCATCTTCTTTTTCAATTCCCCGGAAAGCTTTTTGGCTGTATCCACGATCTCTCCGCGGTTCTTTAAAAGCGGCAATACCGCGGCCTTGACCGGAGCGAGCTTCGCGTTTAAACGCAGCACGACGCGGGTGTCCTCTTTCACCTGCTCTTCATGATAGGCGTCGGTGAGGAACGCCAGCAGGCAGCGGTCCACGCCGCCGGAAGGCTCGATTATATGAGGGAAAAACCTTTTTTTCTCCACTGCGTCGAAATAGGTCAGGTCTCTGCCGCTGTATTCTGCGTGCTGCTTGAGATCGAAATCCGCGCGGTTGGCTATCCCCTCCAGTTCCGACCATCCCCAAGGGAAGAAATACTCCACGTCCGTGCAGGCTTTGGCGTAATGCGCCAGTTCGTCTTCGGAATGCCTGCGAAAACGAATATTCTGCGGTTTGATACCCAGGTCAAGATACCACTTTTTCCTGGTTTCCACCCATTCCTCGTAGATCCTGCCGGAATCTTCCGGCCTGCAGAAATATTCTATCTCCATCTGCTCGAATTCCCGCGTGCGAAAAGTGAAATTGCCGGGGGTGATCTCGTTGCGGAAGGATTTGCCTATCTGCGCCAGCCCGAAAGGAAGCTTGGGGTGACGCGAATCCAGTATATTAGCGAAGTTAACGAACATCCCCTGCGCGGTTTCCGGACGAAGATAGGCGATACTTGCGGCGTCCTCAACCGGGCCTATACAGGTCTTGAACATCAGATTGAATTGCCGCGACGGCGTAAATGAATTAACCGATTTACATACCGGGCAAACCGATCTTATTTCAACGTCCTGTCCGCATCTCGGACAATTTCGTAGAATCTTATCGATACCCTGAAGCTGTTCCTCTGTAACGGCATTACCCCAATGCTGACGTAACTGCTCGACTATATCGGAATTAGGAAGAAGATTTATTATGCCGCACTTGCATACATACTGCTTAATCACGTGATCTTCACGCAACCGGGCGTTACATTTCTTGCAATCAACCAGCGGGTCGGCGAAATTCTTGACATGCCCCGACGCCTCCCAGGTCTTGGGATGCATGATGATCGCCGCGTCCATGCCGTAGATGTCGTTACGCAGGTAAACGTTCGACTCCCACCAGGCCTTTTTGATATTATTTTTAAGCTCGACTCCGTAGGGGCCGTAGTCCCAGGAATTGGCCAGACCGCCGTATATCTCACTGCCGGGAAAAATGAAACCCCTGCGTTTACAGAGCGCGGTTACCTTTTCCATAAGTTTGTTATCGCTTTTTGTTTCCGGTGCAGTCCGCATTATCCCTTCCTTGTTTCGCAACCGTTACCGATATTAAAGCTCGCCTATCGTTTATCGGTTTCGCCGCCCTTGTCTTAGTCTTACGTTTTTCGGTTTTAAGCCGTCCCCGTGACCGACAACCGAAACGGGCTTCGTTACCGTTACCGTTGCCGAATTAAAGCTCGTCTATCGTTTATCGGTTTCGCTGCCCTTGTCTTAGTCTTACGTCTTTCGGTTTTAAGCCGTCCCCGTGA
>DIEK01000067.1 GCA_002418595.1 Candidatus Omnitrophica bacterium UBA5776
ATCACGCAGGAGGCGCCCTGGCGGTGGCAGACGCCCACGCAGTCGGCGCCGGTGTCTCCGCCGCCTATGACCGCCACGCGCTTGCCGACGGCATTCACCGCGGGTGTCTTCTTACGCGAGGAAACCGCCTTGTTCGCCTCAATAAGAAAATCCAGCGCGAAGTGTATCCCTTTCAGTTGCCTGCCTTCGACCGGCAGGTCCCGCGGCAGGCGGCAGCCGCAGCTCAAAACCACGGCGTCGAATTTCTTTCTTAAGCCGGCCAGGGAGATACTCTTACCTACATTAATACCGTTACGAAACACTATACCCGATGACTGCATCAATCTTATCCTGCGGTCGATTATCTTCTTCTCAAGTTTGAAGTCCGGTATGCCGTAGCGCAGAATACCTCCGGATTTATCGTCTTTCTCAAAGACCGTTACCGCGTATCCGGCCTTGTTCAGCTGCGCGGCGCAGGCCAAGCCGGCGGGCCCGGAGCCGACAACGGCTATTTTCTTGCTTTTACTTTTAGGTTTCGGGGAAGGTTTTATCAAGCCGTTGCGAAAGGCGTATTCGATTACCGCGAGTTCGTTTTCCCTGATCGTCACCGGTGAATCGTTTATGCCCAAAACGCAGGAATATTCGCATAATGCCGGACAGATCCTGCCGGTCATCTCCGGCAGGTTGTTGGCGGCGTCCAGCAGTTCGAACGCCTCGCCCCAGAGTTTACGGCTCACCAGGTCGTTCCACTCCGGGATATAATTGCCCAACGGACAGGCCCAATGGCAGAACGGCGTGCCGCAGGTCATACAGCGCGACGCCTGTTCCTGCGAAGAACTGTCCGGACGCGGCACCCCCACCTCCCGGAAATCCTTAACGCGCTCGCACACCGGCCTGTACCGGGGGTCTTCTCTTTTTATCTGAAGAAAAGTGATTTGGTCCTTCATTATCCCTCCGCCATATCGCCCTTTAAGTCAAATCGTCTTCCGGGAAAGAGAATCACTGCGTTGGGCCGGATTGACGGCTTGCCAATAGTATCTTCTTGTATTCAAACGGCAGCACTTTCACGAAATGCCTGTGCCGAGAAGCGAAATCGTCAAGCGCCTCTTTCGCTGCCGGGCTGCCGGTGTATCTATAGTGATTGGAAAGCAGCATTTTTATCTCCGCGACGTCTTCTTCGTCAAGTTTATGCTGCAGTTCCACCATTTCCATATTGCACCTGGCGGGGAAATTACCTTCGCGATCGTACACATAGGCTATGCCTCCGGACATACCGGCGGCAAAATTCCTGCCGGTCCTGCCGAGGATGACAACGCGGCCTCCGGTCATATACTCGCAGCCGTGGTCCCCCACTCCTTCCACTACGGCGTGAAGGCCGGAGTTCCGCACACAAAACCGTTCGCCGCACATCCCGCGTATGTAAGCCTCGCCGCTTATGGCCCCGTAGAAAGCGGTATTCCCCATTATCACATTGTCGGAGGAATTATATCCGCTCTCTTTGCCGGGATAGATTATAATCCTGCCTCCGGATATGCCCTTGCCGACATAGTCGTTGGCCAATCCTTCCAATTCAAGGGTCACGCCTCCGGCAAGCCAGGCGCCGAAACTCTGCCCGGCCACGCCTTTAAAACGGCAGTGGATGGTGCCGTCAGGTAATCCTTCCTCTCCGTGCATAAGACAGACCCGCCCGCTGAGCATGGCGCCGGTGGTCCTGTCCGTGTTATGAATACGTTTTTCGATTACTACCTGTTCCTTGTTCTTCAGGGCCGGCCCGGCTTCCGCGATAAGCACGGAATCCAGCACACCTTCAAGCCCGTGGTTCTGCGCGATCGAACATCTTCCCGAATCCGTCCCCGCGCCGTCCGGCATATAAAGAATGCGCGAGAAATCCAACCCTCTGCTCTTCCAGGAAAGGAGCGCCGTGTCGGACTCGAGCAGGTCGCTGCGTCCGACCATCTCGTCCACCCGTCTCATACCAAGCCCTGCCATAATCTCCCGCAGCTCTTCCGCCACGAAACGGAAGTAATTCGCCAGGTGTTCGGGCTTGCCTTTGAAACGACATTGCAATATATCGTTCTGCGTGGCTATGCCGAGCGGACAGTTATTGAGATTGCAATGTCTAAGCATAACGCACCCCATCACTACCAGGGGAGCCGAAGAAAACCCGAATTCTTCCGCCCCAAGCAGGGCGGCTATCGCCACGTCCCTGCCGGTGCGCATCTGGCCGTCGGTCTGCAGCCTGACCCTGCTGCGCAGGTCGTTCAACAACAAAGTCTGATGGGCCTCTGAAAGCCCCAGTTCCCAGGGAAGCCCGGCATGCTTGATCGAACTCCAGGGGGAAGCGCCGGTTCCCCCGTCACCCCCGGAAATCAATATCATATCCGCGTGCCCCTTGGCCACTCCGGCGGCGATAGTCCCTACGCCGATCTCGGAGACGAGCTTTACGCTTATCCTCGCCTGTGGATTGGTATTCTTGAGGTCGAAGATCAACTGCGCCAGGTCTTCTATGGAATATATATCGTGGTGAGGAGAAGGCGATATCAAAGTAACTCCCGGAGTGGTGTAACGCGTCCTGGCGATGGCCGGTGAGACTTTATGGCCTGGAAGTTGACCGCCCTCGCCGGGCTTGGCGCCCTGGGCGATCTTGATCTGTAGTTCGTCGGCGTTGACCAGGTAATTAGTGGTCACACCGAACCTGCCGGAAGCCACCTGCTTGATGGAACTGCGCACGGAGTCCCCGTTAGGCAGCGGCCGGAAACGTATCGGGTCCTCACCCCCCTCGCCGGTATTGGAACGCCCTTTCAGCCGGTTCATTGCCAGCGCAAGCGTTTCATGCGCCCCCCTGCTGATAGAACCGAAACTCATCGCGCCGGTGGCGAAACGCTTCACGATCTCCTCCGCGGGCTCCACTTCTTCTATGGGCACAGGGTTACCTGCTTTAAAACGCAGCAGTCCGCGCAGGGTTGCCGGATGTCCGTTCTGATCGTTTATCAAAGCGGCGAACTCTTTATAGCGCGAATAATCATTGCGTCCGACCGCTTCCTGCAGCGCGGTGATGCTTTCCGGATTCCAAAGATGGAATTCCCCGTCCTTTTTCCATTGATAAGTGCCGCCGGTATCCAATACGGCGGCCTTATCGCCGCAAAAAGCCCCGGAGTGCCTGCGTAGAACTTCCCTGGTTATCACATCCAGGGATATGCCGCCTATGCGCGATACCGTGCCGGGAAAACAAAGGTCTATGATTTCCTTCCCGATCCCCAGAGCTTCGAATATCTGAGCCCCTCTGTAGCTCTGGAGAGTCGAGATACCCATTTTGGAAAGTATCTTTAATATCCCTTTCTCCACCGCTTTACGGTAGTTATATACAGCTTGGGCTTCATCAACGCCGCTCTCCTTCTGATTCCGGGCGATATGTTTCACCGCCTCATATGCCAGATATGGCGCCACGCAATCCGCTCCATAGCCGAAAAGCAGGGCAAAATGATGCACTTCTCTGGGTTCCCCGCTCTCGACTATGATGCTTATACGGCTCCTCCCGGCTTTTCGGACCAGGTGATGATGTAAAGCCCCCACGGCAAGCAAAGAGGGAAGCGCGGCGCGCTCCGCGTCCATCCCCCTATCGCTTAAAAGCAGAAAAGTATATTTGTCCCTGATCGCCTTATCCGCCTCCCGGCAGATACGCTTCAATTCCCGGCGCACTCCTCCCCTGCCCACGGGGGAAAACAGCATACTGATTACTCTGGTTTTGAATCCCTTTGTCTTTATGCCGCGCAGGCGAGCGAATTCTTCCATGGTCAGCACGGGATGTTTTACCAGGATTTTCCGGCACTGAACGGGAGTCTCCTCGAGCAGGTTACCGCCCGGCCCGAGATAACTCCAAAGGCTCATCACCAGTTCTTCTCTTATCGGGTCGATGGCCGGATTGGTCACCTGGGCGAAAAGCTGCTTGAAATAATTAAAAAGCAGCTGCGGCCTGCCGGAAAGAACGGCGTGCGGCGTATCGTTGCCCATCGAACCTACCGGTTCGGCGGCGTTCACCGCCATAGGCTCCAGGATCACCTTCATATCCTCCCTGCTGTAACCAAACGCCTTCAGCGCGGGAAACAACGCTCTTCCTGAAAGATCGGAGCCGGCCGGCCTTC
>DIEK01000106.1 GCA_002418595.1 Candidatus Omnitrophica bacterium UBA5776
AAGGGCCGCCTGATCCAGTTTCACTTCGGATATTTCCGGCAGGGCGACCACATCAAGTTTTTCCTGTTCCAGCGCTTTGTTGTAGATCTCCGGCAAGAGTTCTTTCAGCACCAGGTCGTGCGCGGCCTCGTAGAATTTTTTCTCCAGGATCTCGCGCGGCACATGTCCGGTACGGAAACCGGGATATTTGGCCTGCGCGCCTATCTGTTTGAAGGCGCCGTCGAATTTATTCTTCACGACATCGCCCGAGACTTCCACTCTCAATTCTCTGATCGTTTCATCGACTTTCTTTGTTTCCGTTTTCATGGTACTTGCCTTTCTTGAACCTGTGCGGGTTGATGCTTCCTTGAGTTGATACGCGTTCCTACATGCTGAATTTCTCTCCCAAGTATATCTCTCTGGCCTTGGAGTTGTTTATCAGGTCGGCGGCGGTGCCGGAAATAAGTATATTGCCGTCGGCGATAAGATAGGCCCTGTCGGTTATGGAAAGGGTTTCTCTGACGTTGTGGTCGGTCAGCAATATGCCCAGCCCGCGGTTGCGCAGGTCCCTGATGATCCCCTGCGCCTCGCTTACCACTATCGGATCTATGCCGGAGAACGGCTCGTCCAGCAGGATGAAAGACGGATTGGTGACGAGGGCGCGCGTGATCTCCAGCCGGCGCCTTTCCCCCCCGGAAAGAGTAAAGGCTTTGCTCTTTGCCAAATGGGATATATTCAATTCACTCAACAGCTCCCGCAGGCGCCTTTCGCGCTCCTGGCGGCTTATCGGCAGGGTTTCCAGTATCGCCATGATGTTCTCTTCCACGGTGAGCTTCCTGAATATCGAAGCCTCCTGGGCGAGATACCCGATACCGAAACGCGCCCTCTCGTGGATGCTCAATCCGGTTATATCCTGGTTGTCGAAGATTATTTCTCCGCGGTTGGGCGGGATGATCCCAACGATCATGTAGAACGTGGTGGTCTTGCCCGCGCCGTTGGGCCCGAGCAGGCCGACGATCTCGCCCCTTTTTACCAGGATATTCACCCCTTTGACGACTTCCCTGCCGTCGTAACTCTTGCAAAGGTCCTTAGTTTCCAGAAGATGCATTCATCTCCTCCGGGGAATTGATGATCAATTTGGGTTTGCCGGTCAGGACTATGCGGCCGTCGGAAGCGTTATACACCGCTTCGTCGCTGTAGGAAATATTTCCCCCTCTGACTACCTTGACGTTGCTCCTGGCCACTATCCGCTCCAGGCTGCCGTTTAGGCCCTTTCCGCTCTTCACCGCATCTGCCTTACGGGAAAAGTACACCGTCATCTCGTCGCTGTAAACCTGCGCGTCCGGCCTGTCGATCTTCACGTTGTTCCTGAATACGGCGACGTTCTTAGCGTAATCTATATCCACCGGCCCGTCGCAGGTGACGATCACCTTGGCCCTGTCTTCTTCCGCGGCGCCCGGCTTGTCCGGGGTTATCTCCGCCTTGACGTTCTTCTTGAGGGTCACCTGGCTCAAGGCGGGCCTGCCGCTTGCCCCCAGGGCGTTGGCGATCATATTCTGCCGCTCGATGTTTACCTCATCCGGCGTGTCGACCAGCTGGTTTTTTCTGTCCCAATCGAGGGAATCGGTAGTCAACTTGACCCCGGAAGCGGTGGTAATGAAAACGTTCTTTTCCAGGTGCACCACTCCCTCTTCCCGGTGGAAAACCCCTTTGTCCGCGGTCAGGCTGACGTCGTCATCTTCGCCGTAAAGGTTGCCTTTCACTTCCTGCAGATTGATCTTGTCCTCGAGAATATCCGCGCTTTTGCCGGAGACATCCCAGGATTTTCTGCCTTTTTCCCCGTAACCGGATATGGAGAAATCGTTTATCTGCTGGGGAACATCCTGCTTTTCGGCGTTCGGCGTCTCCTGCGCCGCGGCTTGCGTAAAAAGCAGCAGCATTAAGAACGCCGTGAACACGCCTTTATATATCATAATATTTCCCAACAAGCTCGTCCCACCGGCCGCGCGACTTCAATATAATCTCGGCCACCTCGCGCAACGCCCCCCTGCCGCCGTAACGCGAGGTGACGTATGCGGCGGCGCGTTTTATCTCCTCGCAGGCGTTGGCCACGGCCACGGGCAGCCCCACTCTCCTCATCATGCAAAGGTCAACCAGGTCATCGCCGACGAAACAGATCTCATCTGCGCTGCGCCCGTACTTGGAAATGATCTTCTCCAGAACCGAGCTTTTGGGAGAGACGTTCTCGTATACCGCATCCGCCCGCATATCCCTGGCGCGCGGTTTGATCGCCCTCGAACCTTTGGCGGTTATAAGCACGGTCGGTATGCCGGCCCTTTTCAGCAGATAGACTCCCATCCCGTCGTGCACGTCGAAGAACTTGGAATCGCGGCCCCTGGAATCGTAGATGATCCTGCCGTCGGTAAGCACGCCGTCGACATCCAGCAGCAGAAGACCGATCCTGCCGGCCTTCTCTTTCACTTGCGAGGGGACCATATCGCCGTTTTTCGTCATATCAAACCGGCTTTCAACAAATCCTGCACGTCGAGCAGCCCGACCGGCCTGGACTTCTCGTCCACTACCGGCAATTCGTCTATCTTCTTCTCCTGCAGCAGGCGCACCGCCTCCGCCGCCAGCATCTGCGCCCTTACCCTGACCGGCTTGCGCGTCATCACCTCTCTCACCGGCAGACGGGTGATCGGTTTCCCGGACTCCAGGTTGCGGCGCAGGTCGCCGTCGGTGAATATCCCGNNCGTCCACGACAGAGGCGCTTCCGGCGCGCGCGTGGGTTATCTTTAGAAGCACCGCCGAGACTTTAGCGCTCTCCTCCACCACGGGATTGGCCGGGCCCTTGCGCATTATATCTTCCACTTTCAGCAGCAATCTTTTTCCCAAAGCCCCGCCCGGATGGTAAAAAGCGAAATCCTGTTCCTTGAAACGGCGCAGATCCACAAGGCAGACCGCGAGCGCGTCGCACATAGCCAACATCGCCGTGGTGGAAGAAGTCGGCGCCAGCCCCAGAGGGCAGGCCTCCTTCTTTACGCAGGTGTTCAAGACGGCGTCGCTGTATTTCGCCAGAGAAGAAGAGGCGTTTCCGGTGACCGCGACGACCTTCGCCCCCATCTTCTTGAGCAAAGGCAGCAGTCTCTTGACTTCGTCCGTTTCTCCGCTGTTTGAAAGAATAACCACCGAATCCTCGCGGGTGACCCTTCCCAGGTCGCCGTGGATCGCCTCCGCCGAATGCAGGAAAAGACTCGGTGTCCCGGTGGAGGCAAGCGTAGCGGAGAGTTTCTGTCCGATGATGCCGGCCTTCCCCATCCCGGTCACGACGACCCTGCCTTTGCAGGACATTATTATTTTCACCGCGCGGCGGAAATCCGCGCCCAGCCCGCTCTTCAATTCCTGGACCGCTTTCGCCTCTATATCGAGAACCTGTCTGGCCCTTTTCAATATATCCATTTATCAGCTCTCTTTCAAATTGCAGTTTTAAGGCTGTCGCCGATCGCCTTCACCTGCCCCAGCAAGGCGTCCAGCGTGCCGAAATCTATCATGTTCGGTCCGTCGCAGGGGGCGTTGTCCGGGTCCGGATGGACCTCCAG
>DIEK01000047.1 GCA_002418595.1 Candidatus Omnitrophica bacterium UBA5776
TCGCTTCCGCGTGCATATCCACGATTATTATTTTAGCGCGGGAAGAAAGCTCCCGCAAAGCATCCTGCGCGGTCTTGAACGGACATTCGGACGGTTCCATAAAAACCCTTCCCTGCAGGTTCAACACCCCCACCCGCCTGCCGCCGGGGAGTTCGAAAACCTCTGCGCCGCGGCCCGGGGCCTGGACCGCCGCGTTCGCCGGCCTTAAAATGCGCCTCTCCTTGTCTATAAGCGGGACTATCTCGCTTTTTTTCCAGATGTGATCCCCTGAAGTGAGCGCGTCGGCGCCGGCGGAAAACAGGTCCTCCGCCGTCTTCTCGGTGATCCCGGAGCCGCCGGCGGAATTCTCGGCGTTGGCGATCACGAAATCGACTCCGAATTCCTGCTTGATCCCCGGCAGCGCCTTACGGAAACCGTTCCTCCCGGGGCTGCCGACTATGTCTCCTATGAAAAGTATCTTCATCTTATTTCGCGTACTCTATGGCCCTGGTCTCGCGGATCACGGTTACCTTGATCTGCCCGGGATATTCCATGCCCTCTTCTATTTTCTTGCGTATCTCGCGCGCCATGTTAACGGCTTCCGCGTCGGATATCTTCTCCGGCTGGACGACTACCCGAATTTCCCTGCCCGCCTGAATGGCAAAAGATTTCTCTACTCCCTTGAAAAGATTGGCTATCGATTCCAGTTTATCCAGGCGCTTGATGTACGTCTCGAGCGTTTCCCTGCGCGCACCCGGACGCGCGGCGCTGATGGCGTCCGCAGCCACGGTAAGCACCGCGTAGAAACTGCGCTGCTCCGCCTCCTCGTGATGCGCCTCTATCGCCCCCACCGTCTCCGGAGATTCGCCGTATTTTCTGGCGAGCTCGGCTCCTATCGTAGCGTGGGTTCCCTCTACCTGATGATCGATGGCCTTGCCGATGTCGTGCAACAGCCCTATTCTTCTGGCCAATTTAAAATCAAGACCAAGTTCGGAGGCCATAACGCCGAGAAGATAAGAAACCTCCTTGGAATGCTGGAGCGCGTTTTGCCCGAAGCTGGTGCGGTATTTCAGGCGGCCGAGCAGTTTTATCAATTCCGGGTGGAGATTTTCCACCCCGGACTCGAAGGATGCCTTTTCTCCTTCCTCCTTGATCTTTGCCTCCATCTCCTTCTTGGTCTTCTCCACAATCTCTTCTATCCTGCCGGGATGGATGCGTCCGTCGCTGATAAGCTTTTCCAGGCTCAGGCGCGCTATCTCCCTGCGCACCGTATCGAAACAAGAAATGGTCACCGCCTCGGGGGTATCGTCTATGATCACATCCACGCCCGTAGCCATCTCGAACGCCCTGATGTTGCGTCCTTCCCTGCCGATGACCCGCCCTTTCATTTCGTCGCTGGGCAGGGTGACCACGCTGACCGTGGATTCGACCGTATGCTCCACCGCGCAGCGCTGTATGGAAAGACTCAATATCTCCTGGGCCTTCTTGGCGGAAGCTTCCTTCAATTCCTCTTCCTGCTTCTTTATCAATTGCGCTTTCTCGGAGCTTAACTCATCGTTGAGCCTGTTCAGGAGTATCTGCTTGGCCTCGTCGGCGGACAGAGAAGCGATCTTCTGCAGCCTGTCCTTTTCCTCGTTTATCAAAGACACCAGATGGGCGTCCCTGGCTTTCAGAGAATCTTCCTGTTTCCGCACATTTTCATGGCGGGTCTCTATCTCTTTTTCTTTTTTCTCCAGCAGATCCAGCCGGCGGTCGATATTCTCCTCTTTCTGAGAGAGCCTTTTCTCCAGAGAGATCAATTCCTGCCTGCGCTCCTGGGTCTGCTTGTCAAAATCCTGGCGCATGCGGTAAAGCAAATCCTTGGATTCCAGCTCTGCTTCCCTACGCTTGTCCTGCGCCTCTTTTTTAGCATGTTCTATAATGGCCTTGACCTGGGCCTCGGCGTCTTTTACTTTCCTTTCCGCGATATAACGGCGCAATAAATAGCCGCAAAGCAGCGCTGCCGCCGCAGTGACGGGCATTAATAATGCTAACAACATGGTTTCCCCCTTCCCGAAAAAACGAAGTTATTGTGAAATGTCGGCTGAACACGTCCGCCTATAACTACCCCGGACGCGGATTTCAGGCAAAGATTACTTTTGTCAGAGCGGTATCGTGTTCTGCGGAAGGGATTCTCGGAACGACCTGGAAATCATAGGCCAGGCCCACGGAAGGAACCGTTGAAGGAAGTCTTTTCAAGAAGTTATCGTAATACCCTTTGCCTCTGCCGAGGCGGTTTCCGGCCTTGTCAAAAGCCACTCCGGGTACGATTATCAAGTCTATATCATCACATCCGATAAACTTCCTATTCACGGGCTCGCCGATGCCGTAAAGGCCTTTCTTGAGTTTTCCGTCTTCCGGAAAAACACAAGGTTTCATTCTCCTGTTGCAGCCGCAAACCGGTACGGCAACGATTTTCCCGAGTTGTCTTGCTTCCTTTATCAATTCCTGCGTTCTGACTTCCCCGCCAAAAGACACATAACACATTACCGTTCTTGCCCTTCTAAACAACAAACTGCGAAAAAGCTCCTCCTTTATTTGTTGGCTTTTCCTGCAACGGATCTCTTCTCTCTGGGCCTTCAGAAGGGATAAAATCCTTCTGCGAAGCTTGCTTTTTAAAGACTCTATATTATCCTTCCGTGACTCTATCATAATATTATTATTTTAGTGTAATCCGGCCGGATGGTCAACACCTTTACCCGCCTTTAAAGAGGCAAAGCCGAGCGAATAGTCGCGCGGCTTGCGTATCTCATTCAGAAATCTAAGGTTACCTCTTTTCTTTAATTCAGCGTATATCAAACTCCAGACACAATCTTTTTCCGGATCGACCTCGCATTTGCCTCCGGTCATCCCGCCGCATGGGCCGTTCAGCATACCCTTGGGACACAGAGACAGCGGACAGACCGTGCCGCTTGCCTCCAGCAGACAGTCGCCGCACAACACGCAGTTCTGCCTGAAGCCGCCCTTGGCGTCTAGCGAAGCCGGAAACATACTGTTGCAGCAGGGAACGACCACGGCATTCGCGTGAAGGTTATCCTTGACGGTCTGCGCCCCCATCCCGCAGGCCATTACCAGCACCGCGCCGCTGCGCTTCACTTCTTCCGCGAAACCGGCGAGGGCATTTTTGACGTTTGCGGCCACACACGGAGATTCCGGAACGCAGTGCCCACTCACCGGGATACCCTGCTCCTCAAGTATCCCCTTCATCTGCCGCACCTCTTCTTCCCCTCCGGTATGGCAGGCGGTCGCGCACTCCGAGCATCCCACGATAAAAACCGGACCGCGCCCTTTTAAAAAGCCGAGAATTTCTTCCCGCGGTTTTTGTTCTGTGAAAATCATTGCCTTACCAAAGCTCCTGCCTCATCTTGGCGTCCAGTTCTTTAGCGCTCTGCCAATCTTTCTTGGCGCCTTCAACGGCCCCGCCGCCCGCCCCTTTTACGGTTTCGCATCCTACGATCGTGGTGAACGCCAGTAAAAAGACCGCGATCAACATTTTTTTGAAGATCATCCTGTCCCTCCCGAATTAATCACAACAGCCGCATTGTTTATCCTTACCGCCGTTATCCAGATATTTACCGCTGTTCCTGCCGAATTCTTCTTTACATTCAAGCGAACAGAAGAAAAAGGTCCTGCCGGACATGCTGATTTTCGCCGCCGCTTTATCGGGATCCACCTCTTTCCCGCAAACAGGATCCTTTTGTTTGCCCCCCGGATTCTTACCGTTGTCTTCCCAACCGCAGCAACAGCCGTTGCTGGCCTTTCTGGCGAACACGAAAAGAATTAACGCCATCGCGGCTACGGCCAAGATCACCAAAATTCCCATAAGACACCTCCTGTTCCAGGGCTTCTTCCTCGGATAACCCAATACGAACAACTACCGGGGGCTTCCGCATCTTGATTAAGCCGCTCTATCTATAGTTACAGACTCCAGTGACACAGGGAAATCCGCTTCAGAAATAATATCGAACGAAAAACAGCTATTTCTGCGCGCCCGAAGTAGAGCCCCCTCGGGCTAAAGCCCGGGGATGAATGGGCGAGGGGATTTCTGCGGTTTGATTAAACGGCGGACCCCGGCCGCCAAAAGATAATTTTTTCTTTTACATCTTACCATTGCGGCAGGCGGAAATCAACTATAAAACAAGGAAGCAGTGGGAATGGCGAATTGCAACTCTAATTGCG
>DIEK01000091.1 GCA_002418595.1 Candidatus Omnitrophica bacterium UBA5776
GTCGCAATTAGAGTTGCAATTCGCCCTTTTTCCCGCGGGGGCATAAAATAACTATGCAACCGGCAGCGAAAGAGATAGAATGTAGGACAAAAGCGGCAATGATCTCAAACCCGTCAATCATGGCAAAAAAAAGTCGCATAATACCGCCCGTTTTTTCGGCCGCATGCGCGGCGCTTATATTGTTCTCCGCCGGCTGCGGTGACGGATCTCCTATTTCCGAAGCGCGCAATTATGTTTACCGCTCCGATGTATTCTATAAACGCGCGGCGGTCATTTACCGCAGCATAAAAGGTCCGCAGGCGCGATTGGAGCTGGGGAGTCTTTATTTCTCCCGGGGGGAATACGAACAGGCGTCCGCCGAATTGTCCGGGCTGGATTTTCCGGAAGCCCAGCGTATGCTGGCCATGTCCTATTTTCGCTCCGGCGATTTTACCGGCGCCCTGGAAATATTTAAAAAGAATCCGGGCGGGGACGGAGAATATCTTTATTATTACGGCCGGACCTGCGAAAAACTCAACCTGTTCGATGACGCTCTTTCCGTTTACAGAAAGATAAAATCAGGAAAATTCTCGGCTCTTGCCTCGGAGAGGATAGAATCCATCGTCAAGTCATCCGGACCGGGCACGGCCGGCGGCGAGATGAGGGCCCTTATAAGCTCCTCAGGAGGACAAGCCGAGTATCCGGAGGCCGGGGCCTTGATACTGTTCGCCCGGGAGTCGGTTGAGATCACCCCGGACAACAGGGAGGTCAGCGACTGCCATTACGCGGTGAAGATATTGAATCAACGCGGCAAGGAGGATTTTTCGGAGGCCAAGATAGAGTACGATTCCACCTATGAGAAAGTGGAGTTGGGATTCGCGCGCGTGATCAAGCCCGACGGTGCAATGGTCGAGGTCGGAGGACGGCACCTGCGGGACGTTTCGAAATATCTCAACTTCCCGCTTTACAGCAATGCGAGAGTTCTCATTATTTCTTTTCCGGAATTGGGAGAAGGAGCGGTAATAGAATATAAATTCCGCATAGTGCGCAGCGAACTGCTGGCGGGAAAGGAATTCGTCTCTCATTATCCGGTACAGAGCTCCGAACCGATCCTGAACGCAGACTTCTCTCTGCGTCTTCCTTCCGGCAGAGAGGCCGGGATAAAGCTGTTGAACGAGAAGTTCAACGATTTCGGGGCGAGGCTTACCCCTTCCGTGGAGAGGGATAAAGATTCCATAGTCTACAGGTGGAGCTTTCGTTCCCTACCGCAGATAATCCCCGAGCCGCAGATGCCGCCCGCCGCGGAAATAAACCCTTCCATATTGATATCTTCTTTTTCCTCCTGGCGGGATATATATGACTGGTGGGATTCTCTTTCCCGGGATAAGATCGCGAGCGACGGGCCGGTCCGCCGCAAAGTGAAAGAATTGCTGCATAAATGCCGTTCGGAAGAGGAGAAAGCCCGGGCGATTTATAATTATTGCGCCGGGCAGATCAGGTACGTGGCGGTGGAATACGGCCGGGCGGGATACGAACCGCACAATGCGGGAGATATTTTCCGCAATAAATACGGGGATTGCAAGGACCAGGCGGTGCTGCTGGTAACCATGCTGCGAGAAGCCGGCCTGAAAGCCTGGTTGGTATTGATACCAACGCAGGACACGTATAATCTTGATCCTGATTTCCCGGCGGTCATATTCGATCACTGCATCGCGGCGGTGGAATTGAGCGGCGGACTTGTGTTCATGGATCCCACGGCCGAGACTTGTTCTTTCGGCGATCTGCCGACCGGCGATCAGGCCCGCAGGGTGCTGATTTTCCGGCCGGAAGGCTATGAGATCGCAGAAACGCCTCTTTTTCCCCCGGGGCATAATCTGCTCGTGCAGGAGTTGAAGATATTCCCGCAGAAACAATACGCTATTTCGGCTTTGAGAAAGGTCACCGCCAGCGGAGTGTACGGCCAGGGCCAGAGATACTGGCTGCAGTACACGCAGCCGGATATGATCAAGCAGTCGCTTACTCAGAGGATACAGGAGATCGCCGTGGGCGCGGAGCTGGAGGGATATGATATCTCCGGCCTGGCTAACCTGGATCTTCCGGTAGTCCTGAGTTATTCATTTCGCGGCGGGGATTATTTTATTCCGGCGGGAGATTTGCGTATTCTCCCCGGGATGGCTTACGCCGACACTTCTCTGACGGCAAGGGAAAAGAGGATTTATGACATCGAATTCGATATGCTGGACCGCCGGGAGAGCGTGCAGGAGATTGTTCTGCCGGCGGGATGGAAGATCAGGTATCTGCCCGGCAGTTTCAGCGAGGAAAGCCCGTGGTTAAGAGTGGACGTTGAATATTCCGTTAAAGGCAGCAACCTTGTCTTCCGGCAGAGAACGGAAATCAAGCGTAGAAGGATATCCGCAGCCGAATACGAAAATTTCCGGGAATTCTCCCGACGGCTCGCCCTGAAGACAAAAGAGCGAGTTGTTCTTGAAAAGGAAAAAAGATGAGGCAACAACAACAGCAGAACCAGGCCGACCAGGAACGCAGGCAATACATACGTCTTGATTCGGTCCTGCCCGTGCAGTTCCGCGTTTTCGGCAGGGACAAGAAAGAGGATTCGCCGGACTGGCTGCAGGGATTCACCAGCGATATCAGCAAGGGAGGCATCTGCCTTGCCATCAATAATCCTTCCCGGCAGCTGCTGGAATTGGTCTCCGATCCGCAGGCGGTGCTGGATTTGATCATCGAGATCCCGCTGATAAAAACTCCCGTTACCGCCAGCGGACGGGTCGCCTGGGTCAAGGAAATGCCCGGCCCGGGGCGCAAATGCCTGATAGGCCTCATATACGAGAATATCGACGAGGGGCAAAACGACCGCATAATGCGTTACGCCATAACGAAAAAGGCCATTTTTCCCTCTTCGGTGGCCGCGATCATCCTGCTCGGCCTATTCCTGGGGGTCAACAGCTACATGAATATGAGGCTGTTGAAGGGCAACAAGATGCTGGTCAAACAACTGGTCACCATCCTGCAGGAATCGGTGATGGCTAAGCAGAAGATCGGCGATATCAGTAAAGAAAAACAGGACCTGCAGCTCAAAATGCAGGCATTGCAGGTGCGTATGGATTCTTTGGAAGCGGAACGTCGGAAAGAGAGCGAAGAGAAACGCAAGGCGGAAAAACTTACCGCGGCGTTAAACAGCCTGACAAAAGAAAAGAATGAACTGCAGGCGCAGTTGATCGCTCTTCAGCACAAGGAGAATAAGGTTACGGAAGAACTGCTGCAACTGGATAAGCGGCGGAGCGAAGTGGAAAAAGCCAACTTCGATAAGATCTACCACTGGCTGACGGTTCATCAGAATCCGCGCACCGGACTGGTGATGAGCTTCGAGGGGGACGATTCCCTGAAGGATTGGGCGTTCATCTACGACCAGTCGCTGGCTATGCAGGCGTATTTACTTTTTTCCGACACGGAGAGGGCCAGGGATATGCTTGATTTCTTCGCCAAAAAAGCCAAACGCGGGGACGGTTTGTTCTACAACGCCTATTACGCGGACGACGGCTCGCCGGCGGAATACATAGTCCACTGCGGGCCGAACATCTGGCTCGGGATAGCGGCGCTTCACTATACCGACAGGACCGGAGACAGGGCGTACTTGCCGCTGGCGGAAGATATATACGCCGGCGTGATGAGGCTGCAGGGCGACGACGGCGGGCTGCGGGGCGGACCGGAGGCGGAATGGTTCTCTACCGAACACAACCTGGACGCTTATTCTTTTTGCAACATGCTCTATAAAATGACGGGAGACGCGGAGTATCTCGTCGGCAGGGATAAGATACTGAACTGGCTGGTGGTTAACACTTATAACCGCAGCGATATCCCGATCAACCGCGGTAAAGGCGATTCCACGATAGCCACCGATACCTACGCCTGGGCGGTCGCCGCCGTGGGGCCGGCGCAGCTGGAAGCGGTGGGGATGAATCCCGACAAGATCATGGA
The DNA here is from genome assembly GCA_002418595.1 of Candidatus Omnitrophica bacterium UBA5776. GTDB lineage: Bacteria > Omnitrophota > Gorgyraeia > Gygaellales > Profunditerraquicolaceae > Undivivens > Undivivens industriae. The sequence goes on from DIEK01000091.1 coordinate 3,976, forward strand.
ATTCGCCGAGGAACATTGCGCGGTTGAGGCGGAGTACGTAAAGCAGGATAACCGGACCGTCAAGATCAAAGGATTCGATTTTTCGGCCGCAGAACATCTCGCCCGCGGCGGAGTGGTATCTTCCGAATGGACCGCCCAGATGATACTGGCGTTCCGCATAATGGCCGATTTTTACTCCGCCAAGGGAATAGAATCGAAAGTCCAGATGTATGAGGCTAAGGCGGACGAATATCTAAACGGGCTGGTCAATCTGATCGTTTCCAGCCCGTCTCCTTCCGGCCAGGGGCAGAGTTGTCTGCCTTATGCCACCCATGATTCCGTGGATACCGGGCACGGCTGGATATCTCCGAAAGGCAAACGCACCGGTTCGGTCTCCGGCACGGCATACACTCTTTTTGCCTACTACCGCTATAACCCGTTGGAAATAAAATAAGCGCGCGGCCATGAGGAAACGTTTTGATCAAGACGCGGAGATCCCCGCAAAATACCGCGAAAACGACGAGCGTTTTTTCTCGGCATCTTTGGACGCGGGTTTAATCGAAAAAGAAACCCCGAGCTCCCTTGAGCGGTTTTGCCGCCGTCCCGCTGCTAATGCTCGCCGGAGGATCAGACCAGGGAGCGTCATTATTACCGTTTACCGCAAGCTTTTTTCCCGTTTCGGCAGCCAGCGTTGGTGGCCGGCGAAGACACGGCTGGAAGTAGCCGTTGGAGCCGTGCTGACGCAGAACACCAGTTGGCGCAACGTGGAGATGGCGATCGCCAATCTCCGCAAGGCAAAAGCGCTTTCTTTCCGGGGCTTGCGCGGACTTCCCCGGGAGAGGCTTTCGGCCTTGATACGTCCGGCGGGGTATTATAATATAAAGGCCGCGCGTCTGGCCTGCCTGATGGAATTCTTCGACAGGGAATTTGGAGGGAACCTTGACAGGGCGAGAAGTATCGGGACACAGGACCTGCGCGAGCGGCTGCTTGCCGTTAAAGGGATCGGCCGGGAGACCGCCGATTCCATACTTCTTTACGCTTTCAACAGGCCGATGTTCGTGGTGGACGCCTATACCCGCAGGTTCGCTCTGCGGCACGGGCTACTGAACGGCGGGGAGGATTACGCGGCGGTGCAAAAATTGTTTATGCAGAATTTGAAATGTGATGTAAAATTATTCAATGAATACCACGCTTTGATTGTGCGCTTGAACAAGGATTTCTGCCGCAAAAAAGATCCTTTATGCGGGAATTGCCCTTTAAAAGGGATTTAATTCCCTCGCCCAGAAATCCCGGTTTTCAAGCCGGATTCTGTTGGTTAACGAAAACGAAAGCCGATACCGGGTTATTGACTTTAGCCGTTATCGGAAGCTTCAAGAGATTCGGCAGCCGGGTCGGCTGTCCGTAAGAAATCAACGGGTAACAAAATGCCGATTTACGAATACGATTGCCGGGATTGCGGAAGGCGTTCAGAGTGTTTCTTGCGCAGCGCAGGAGAAGAACCCGTATGCCAATGGTGCGGAAGCCGCAGTCTGGCGAGGCTCGTGTCGCGCTTCGCCTTCAAATCCGGATCCGCCTCCGCAGGATGCAGCGGATGTCCCGGAGGGAATTGTTCGACGTGCGGGCATTAGTATCGAAGGAAAAAGATGATCAAGAAAAAGCGGCTTGTTTCTCTGTTAAAGAAGCTTATTTCCATAAATTCCGAGAATCCCGGCGGTAACGAATTCCGTATAGCCAGATTTGCCGGAGATTATCTTGCCAGGCTGGGGCTTAAGATACAGATATATGAGTTCAAAGAGAAACGTTCCAATCTGATCGCCCTCCTGGAAGGTAAAAACCGCAGGCGCTCGCTGTTGTTGACGCCGCATCTCGATACCGTGCCGTGCGGAGGCAGCTGGACAAAAAAACCGTTCGCGGGAACAGTCATCAACGGCAGACTTTACGGCCTGGGCGCCACCGACAGGAAAGGCGACCTTGCCGCGGCTATGGAGGCGGTCACCGGCATTGTCGAGAGCGGCAGGAAACTCGAATACAATCTTATACTGGCCGCCACGGCGGATGAAGAGACCGGTTCTCATTACGGCATCATCCCTCTGCTGGAAAAACGCATTCTCAATCCGGACGCGGCCGTGGTCCTGGATTCCGACGACTTCAGCATCGTGGTGGCGCAAAAAGGGCTGATACATCTTACGGTGAGCATCCGGGGCAAGAGGGCTCACGGCGCTTATCCCTGGCTGGGCGACAGCGCCATAGACAGGGCAGCGGCCGTCATAAACGATATCCGGAAGCACAAGTTTCCTTTCCAGCCGCATGAATACCTGCGCCCGCCCACGGTAAACGTGGGAACGATTCGCGGAGGGGATAAAGTTAACGTGGTGGCGGACCGGTGCGATTTCGAACTGGACATAAGATTTTTACCGGGGACTCCGCCCGCCCGGATACTGTCGGAACTCAAAAGCATATTGAGGAAAAACGCCGGCGGCCGCTATAAAATAGCAGTGCAGAGTCTGCAGCGTCCCTATAGCATAGGATTGGAGCACCCGCTGGTTGAACATCTTCGGGAGGCAATGCGCAGCCGCCGGGTAAGGCCGAAGATCAGCGGGTCGGAAGGAGCCACGGTGATCACCTTCTTTCAGGAACGCGGAATACCGGCGGTCGCGACCGGCTTCGGCTGCGAAGGATGCAATCACATCAGCGACGAATACGTGAAAATAGACAACCTCTACAGAGGAGCGGGAATACTGGAAACCTTCCTGCGGAATTACAGTTTTTCTTCTGCGAAAGACCTGCGATAAGGAGCAGCTTATGAAGAGCGAAGGCATCAAAATATACAGGAAACCCCGTTTAAAAAACCCATTTTTGATACTTGCCTGGCCGGGGATGGGAGAGGTGGCTTTCAAATCGGCATCTTATCTTATCGAGAAGCTGCATGCGGAACCGGCGGCTTCTATAGACCCGGGCAAGTCCTTTTATCTCACCGGTTGCAGCGTGCAGGACGGCATCGTGTCTCTGCCGGATCTGCCGGAGAGCAACTTTTACGTCTGGAAGAACAAGTCCGGGCAAAACGACATCGTGATTTTTCTGGGAAGCGCCCAGCCGGATCTCGCGGGGGCGGAGGAATACGCCGGGAAAATAATACAGGTGGCCCGACTGCTGAAGATAAAGACCGTAGTGAACCTTGCGGCGATCCCGCAACCGATCGAACACACGCAGGTCCCCGCGGTCTGGTTTAGCGGCACCTCGGCGGCGGTGAACGCCGAACTGAAAAAATACAACCTTAACCGGCTTAACGAAGGCCAGATCAGCGGAATGAACGGGCTTTTTCTCGGCATCGCCAAACGTGCCGGTTTCGAAGGTTTTTGTCTGCTGGGAGAGATCCCGTTGTATACAATCCAGATAGAGAATCCGCGCGCCTCTTATGCGGTTTTAGAAGCGCTTTGCCGTATCCTCAAGCTCGAGATAGACCTAAATCCGCTGCTGGAACAAGCCCAGAGCATGGAGGCGGAGATAAACAAACTGATGGATTTTCTCAAATCAGGGCCGCAGTCAAGCCCTATAGGGGAGGATGAGATCGAGCGGATAAAGAAAAGCCTCGGCCAGCTTACCCGGCTGCCCTCTTCGGTCAAGGAGAAGATAGAAAGGCTTTTTTCCCAGGTCAAAACCGACATCGGCAAGGCCGCCGAATTAAAACTGGAACTGGACAAGTGGAACGTCTATAAGGAATACGAAGACCGTTTCCTGGATCTGTTCAAAAAGAATGAGCAAAGCAATTGAAGAACGCGGATTCCAGCCGCGTTTTTACCGGGACTGGATGAAGACTAAAGGTCAGCATTCCGGGCGGGTGGCCGTGTGCGAGACCGACCTGCAGATAATTACCGATCTGCCTTTCGATTACGATGATTGCCGCGCGGCGGTGGAGTCCTTCCGCAGCGATATCATAACTTATATAAGGAAGGACAACCGTTTTCTGACGAGCCTGGAGCCGGTTAAGGTCTCTTCTTCGGCTGCGCCGCTGGTGAAGCGCATGGCGTCTGCCGGCAGGAGAGCGGGGGTCGGGCCGATGGCTTCGGTAGCCGGGGCTATCGCCGAAGCTGTAGGCCGCCGCCTGCTGGATAAAGGATGTCGGGAGGCGGTGGTGGAGAACGGCGGAGACGTTTTTCTCGCGGGCAAGGCCGCCAAACGCGTGGGAATATTCGCCGGAAAGGGCCTGCCCTGCTGGCGGGACTTGGCGATCAACGTCGCGCCGCGCGAGATGCCTTTGGGAATATGCACCTCTTCCGGCGCTTTCGGGCATTCCTTCAGTTTCGGCCGCGCTGACAGCGTGGTTATTCTTTCCCCGGACGCCGCCCTGGCCGACGCGGCGGCTACCGCGGTCTGCAACCGCGTTTCCTCGGCGGAAGACATGCGGGGAGCCCTTTCTTTCGGTCGTTCGATCCCGGGGGTGTCCGGCATCATCATTATCGTCGGCGATAAACTCGCGAGCTGGGGCAAGGTGGAATTCATTTCCCGGTAACCCTATGGTTATGCCGACGCGCAATCTTTTATATGTCATAACAAAACTGGAACTGGGCGGAGCGCAAACCCAGCTTTTGTGTCTGGTCGGCGGGATAGACAAGAGGGAGTTCCGCCCTCGGCTGGCCGCTTCTCCTGGGATGCTCAGCGGCGCTTTCTCTTTGCTTGAAGGGATTATTCCGGAGAAGGTCCGCTTCCTCGTCAGGCCGGCGCATCCGTTGAAAGACCTTTGCGCGGTTTTCGAGCTGGCGTTCGTGATGCGCCGCCGCGGGATACAGATTGTGCACACCCACAGTTCGAAAGCGGGGATCGTCGGGCGGCTGGCCGCGCGGCTGGCCGGCGTCAAAGTGATAATTCATACCGTGCACGGCTGGAGTTTCAATGATCGTCAGCCGCTTCCGGTCAGGCGGCTTTATATTTTCTTTGAACGCGTGTGCGCCGGTTTCAGCGACGCCATTATCGCGGTCTCGGAACATGACAGGCGGACCGGATTGTCTCTCGGGATCGGCGGCCCGGACAGCTATGAATTGATCCGTTACGGTATAGATTTCAGCCGGTATCCCCGGGGAGACCGGGAATACCTGAGGCGTTCCTTCGGCCTGGCGGCTGAAGATAAGGTCGTGTGCATGGTGGGGTGTTTCAAACCGCAGAAGGCCCCGCTTGATTTCATCAAGGCCGCCGCCTTCGTTTCGGCCCGCTGCCCTTCGGGTAGATTCCTGCTGGTAGGAGACGGCATAATGCGTCCGGCCATAGAGCGGGCGGTGCGCCGCTCCGGCCTCCAGGGACACGTTATCCTTGCCGGCTGGAGATACGATCTTCCGGCATTGCTGGCCGGTACCGACGTTTTCGTCCTTACTTCTCTTTGGGAAGGGCTGCCGGTGTCGGCGCTTGAGGCCTTGAAAAGCGGAGTTCCCGTGATCGCCACGGATACAGGGGGCATAAGAGAAGCGGTCGCGGACGGGATCAACGGTTACATCGTGCCCCGCAGCGACCCGCAGGCGATGAGCGGACGTATTTGCGCCCTGCTGCTGGACGAGGCGTTGAGGACGAGAATGGCGCGCAACGCGGCCCGCAGCCTGGACAGCCGGTATTCCATTGAGACGATGCTTGCGAACACGCAAGATCTATACAGAAGAAAAATAAGGGAGAAAACGGGAGATGTCCCAATTCCTTAGAATGGCCGTTATTGCCGTTGCGGCATTCGCCGGCTCATGGTTTTTGACCGCCGGTTATATCCGCGCCGCCGGCAGGTTGTTTCATCCCTCTGCCGGCAGGATCCCTTCCGGAGCGGGGTTGGTTTTCGGGGTGTGTTCCCTCGCGGCTGCGGCTGTTTTTCGGCCTGGAGGAGGGTACGCTTTTTTACTGCCGGCGGCATTTATGCTGTTATCCGGGATACTGGATGATATTTTCGAGTTGTCCGTGCCGGTAAAAATTCTCTTTCAAATAACGGCGGTGGCATTGTTGGTGCATAACGGCCTCTCTCTGGGAATACTGTCCGCGACGGCGGACGCGGGCCTGACGGTTATCTGGGTGCTCGGCATAACCAATGCCTTTAATTATCTGGATATTGTCGACGGTCTGGCCGCTTCCCTGGGGATAGTATCGTCATTTTCTTTCTTCATCCTGTTCGCCGCCTGCGGGGATTCTGCGAGGGCCGCCGTGTTCCTTTTTCTCTGCCTGGCATTATCGGGTTTTTTTCTCAGCAACTATCCCCCGGCAAAGGCTTATATGGGGAATACCGGCAGCCATTTTATAGGCTTTATGCTCGCGCTCGCCCCTCTTTCATCCGTTTGCGCTCCGGCATGCGCGGGCACGAACATTCTGCCGGCGGCGGTTTTGATATCCGGAATGCCGGTCTTTGATACCGCCTTCGTGACAGTGCTGCGTTTTTACCGGCGCCAGCCGCTTTTCAAGAAAAGCGGCGATCACCTCGCTTTGCGTCTTATCGGACAGGGAGTCCCTTTGAACGGGATACTGAAACAAATGACCGCGGCCTCGGCTTTTTTCTGCGCCTCCGGGCTGCTGTTTTGTTATTCTCCGTTAAGGCTGCTGTCCGCGGCGGCCGTGCTGCCGGCTTTGTTTATTTGTTTTCGGTTGGCCCGCGCGGCCGTGCGGGGCGGAAGATGAACAGAAAAGAACGGATTGTGGTTATCGGGGCCGGCCTTTCCGGATTGAGCGCCGGTATCCGTCTTAGGGAAAAGGGAGTTGATTTCGTCGTCCTGGAACGCGAGAATGAACCGGGCGGGTTGTGCCGGTCGAGGGAAAGCGGCCGTTTTATCTTCGATTGCTCCGGGCATCTGTTGCATTTCAGGACATCCTCCGGGTTACGCGCGGCGGACCGGCTGCTGAAAGGCGGATTGACGAGATTCGTCAGGAAGGCGTCGGTACATCTGCGGGGACGCGATATCCCGTATCCTTTTCAGGCCAATCTTTACGCGCTGCCGGAAAAAACGCGTCTTGAGTGCGTGCGCGGCCTGCAAAACCGCGGCCGTCCCGGACGGGATCAGGATTTTGCTTCTTGGATCGCGGCAAAGTTCGGCCCCGGCATCGCCCGGCATTTCATGCTGCCCTATAACAGGAAATTCTGGCGGTTTCCTTTAAGCAGAATGACCTGCGGATGGACGCGTTCTTTTGTTCCCGTGCCGTCCCGCGGCAGAATGCTTTCGGGTGCGCGCGGAAGAGACGGGGAATTCCCGGGGTATAATTCCACGTTCTGGTATCCGTCCGCCGGCAGGATAGACGTGCTGCCGCGCAGCATGGCGGAGAACTGCGGGAATATACTTTACGGCCGCAGGGTCGTTCGCATAGACGTGAAACGACGCGTAGCGCGCACTGCGCAGGGGGAAGAGTTTCCTTACGGCAGGCTTATTTCCACGATGCCGATGCCGGAACTCGGCGTCGTTTGTCCCGGCGTGGGCAGGGAAGAAAAGGCGTGTTTGCGGCGGCTGAAGTGGAATTCGCTCTTGATATTCAGTCTCGGCCTTTCCGGGAAACCGTCTTCCGCCGAGCATTGGATTTATTTTCCGGAGAAGGAATTCGTGTTTTACCGCGTCTGCTTTCCGCACAATTTTTCTTCCTCCGCCGCCCCGGCAGGGCAGGGAAGCCTTTACGCGGAGGTGTCTTATCCCCCCGGGAAGAGGCCCGGAATGAAACAGTTAGGGCGGGAGGTATTATCCGGTTTGCGCAGGGCGGGGATCGTTTCCGCAAACACGCGCGTCTGCGCGCAGGATGTCCTGGAGATAAAATACGCCTATCCCGTTTACGACCGGGAATACGCCCCGTCGCGCAGGCGGATCATTTCAAGTTTTCTCTCCCGCGGAGTGGTTTTATGCGGGAGATACGGAAGTTGGCGTTATTTTTCCATGGAGGACGCGATGCTGGATGGGATCTCGGCCGCGGAAAGAGCGGTGAAGGATGCGTAGTTCGATGAAGTTGATCCGGGAGAACTGGAGGATATTGCGCAGTATCGCGCTTTCGCAGCTGCGCGCGAAATACACCGGGACGGCGCTGGGGGCTGCCTGGGGCGTCTTGAATCCGATCGCGGTCACCCTGGCGATAATCTTCGCTTTTTCGGTGGTATTAAAAATAAATATGGAAAGGTTCCCTCTTTTCGTTCTCGCCGGTTTCTTCCCCTGGAACTTCTTTTCGTCTTCCGTGAGCGAAGCCTCGCGCTCTTTCCTGGAAAGGAAGGACATCCTAAGGCAGTTGGATTTCCCGAGGGCAGTGGTGCCTCTTGCCTATGCCTTGGCCGGCTTCGCCGATTATCTCAGGGGATGGATATTCATTCTGCCGCTGTTCGCGGTATTCAATCCCAAGGTGCTATTTTTTCTTCCCTGGCTGCCGGTGATATTGTTACTGAACCTGTTTTTCGTCTGCGGGCTCTGCCTTTTGGTATCGGTGATGAACGTTTATTACCGTGACACATCGCATCTGTTGAATCTCGGCCTTATATTCTGGCTCTGGACCACTCCTATATTTTATACAGCGGATATGATCCCGGGCAGGTTTTACTGGATAATAACGTTTAATCCGCTGGCGCAGTTCCTGGAGGCTTACCGGGCCGTTCTTTTTTCGGCACGCGCTCCGTCCGCCGGCGTTCTCTACGCGTGCTCGGCATGGGCCTGTTTCAGCGCCGTAGCCGGGATGACGGTTTTCCGCGGGATGGAAGAGGATATACTTAAACGGTTGTAGCCGCTGCGTGGGCAACGGCGCATAACAGGGGAGAAACACCGGGGATGAGCGTTATCAGGTTCAACGACGTCTGGGAGATGTTCAGGATAAGATTCTCCGGAG
>DIEK01000010.1 GCA_002418595.1 Candidatus Omnitrophica bacterium UBA5776
CGGCATACAACGCACCGCAATACCCATGAGGGGCATTACCGCCCCCAAAACCGGCATGCGCCTCCACCGTCCCGGCCGGCAGGCCGAACAATTCGGCATAGGCCTTGATCACCGCCTGGGCGCAGTTATAACGGGTACCGCTTTTCCCCAGAAAATTGTTCCTTGCTTCCTCTATCATAAATGAAGCTCCTCTGAAAGCCCGGGATTTCCGCGGCTTGATCAACTGCCGCCTGATAGAGACTTGATACACGAGAAAAGATCCCGAAACTGCCCGGCAAGCTCCGGGAACAGCGAAACTGCCGTTTCCCCGCGGGAATACGCCCCGGCTATCTCTTTACTGAAAGGTATGCGCATCAAGACCGGGATTTTCTCCCCGGCGCAATAATCGTCCACTTTCCCATCACCGATGCCGTCGCGGTTGACGGCGACCGCGAAAGGTATCTTCAATTCGCGCAGCATCCCGGCCGCCAGGACAAGATCGTTAAGCCCGAAAGGCGTGGGTTCAGTAACCAGCAGGCAGAAATCGCTGCCTTCCACCGCCGTGATTACCGGACAGGATGTGCCCGGGGGAGCGTCAATGATTACCGTTCTTGCCGAATCCGCGCGCTCTTTGACCTTTCTGATCAAAGGCGGAGACATGGCTTCCCCCACGTTCAGCCGCCCGTGGACAAACTCCATCCCGTCTTTAATCCCGCTCTCGACCACCCCGATCTCCCGACCGGTCTCTTTTATGGCTTTTTCCGGACAGAAAATACTACAGGCGCCGCAGCCGTGGCAAAGATGCGGGAATACGAGCACGCTGCCCCCGCCCGCGCCGGTTGCGCCCAATACCGCTACGGCGTTATACGCGCAGACCTCGCGGCACTTGCCGCAATAAGTGCATTTCGATTCATCTATTTCCGGAACAGGAACGAATATTGTGCTTTTGTCCGTGAAACACGGTTTCAGAAATATATGGGCGTTCGGTTCTTCCACGTCGCAATCGAGGAACTGCACATCACCGAGCGAAAGCGCTAGGTTGACCGCAATCGTGGTCTTACCGGTGCCGCCTTTACCGCTGGCGACCGAAATGATCATGACGCGCGGCCGTTTTTTTCGGCTATGAGCACGGTTTGATAAACGCTGGAAACCTTCCTGAGCGCAAATCCTTTATTTACAAGATAAGTTTCCGCCTCCGCCATTCCGGCTTTACCGGTCTCATGCACGTTGCCTTCCAGATTATGCATTTTCTCCATAACCTTAAACCCCTCAGACGTAAAATCGGCCAATATCAGCCTGCCTCCTGGCGACACCAGGCGGATAAGCTCTTCGATGACCAGATAAGGATTGGAAAGATGATGCAGGACGTTGACCGAAAAAACGGTATCGAACGAGCCGCCCGGAAAAGACGTGCGTTCACCGTTTTCTATTCTTAGGTCGGCCTGTTCCCGCAGCCCGAAATATTCCAGCAGCAGCCCGGCGAAACGCTGCTCTTGCGCCGATATGTCGAAGCTGACGAAGGAATGACCGGCCTTTGCCAGGGCGAGCGCGAAATGGCCCTTTCCCGTGCCCGCCTCTATGATCCTTCCCCGGACCGGAGCGGCTGCCGCGAGTATAAAGCCCCTTTCCTTTTCCACGTCATAGCCGAAACTTTTGTAAAGGGCCTGACGTTCCAGGTATCTACCGTAATTATCCGGAATTTCCCTATCCACAGGAGACTCTCCGATACGTATGCCGGTTGTTCTGCGCTTATATAACGCTCCCTCATCCATTTTTAACCTGCGTGCCGGACTTGAGAGCCGCGCCGGGCGCTTCCGCCGCTTTGTATTCGCCGTTCCTGTAACCTTCGATGGCCTCTTTGACCGTCCCGGAGATCCCGGTGAAAACGCTTATGCCGGCAGACGATAAAACCCGGTAGGCGTTGGGGCCGACGTTACCGGTGAGCACTGCCGTGACGCCTTTGGAAACTGCCAGCTGTCCGGCTTGTATGCCGGCGCCTCCCTGGAATTGAAGACCGGAATTCTCCTGCGCTTCGAATCCGCCGGTATCCGTATCGAAAAATATGAAATGGCGGCAGCGGCCGAACCGCGAATCGACCGGAGAATCCATAGTCTTTCCTTCAGAAGTAACGCATATCTTCATAATTTCACACCCTCTTCCTTAATGATGGCATCCGCCTGTTTCGTCGTGCCCTTTGCAGGCGTCGAGTCCACCCAACGCGTTGTTCATAAGATCATCCAGGGCTTTCTGCACATTCCCGGAATATCCGAAAACCTTGACCCCGGCCTGCGCCAGTTTCTGCTGAGCGGCAAACCCCATGCCGCCGGCGATTACATGGGTGACGCCGTGTTTCAATATCTCGTCAACCGCTACGCAACCTCCGCCGCCGTGGGATACGGTGTTGGGAACAGTGCGCAGATGAACGATCTTTTTCTTGTCCGGGTCTATATCCGCCAGAAGAAAAAAACCGGCCTGGGCGAAATGAGGGCAGACATCCCCGTGCACCCCTTTATCCTCCTCCAGAACGATCCCGATTCTCATAATGAAAAACTCCTTTCCTGTTTTATACCTCTACGGCGTCAAAAAGACGAGCGGACCGCTGCTTGAAGCCGCCAAGCGCCGAATAAAACTCCCCGGGTTAAAGCCACAGGAACGAACAAGTTTTATTCCGCTTTCTCTTGAGGGTACGCAAACCCTCCGAAGCCGCCTGCCCGCATCCGGCAGTGGCGCCCGCAGCCGTAATAAAACCTCCCGTATCCGGCTCCGCGTCCGCGGCCCCTTCCTCGGAATCCAGCCATAGCCTCTCCCGGGCCCTTCACATTGACCGCGCAATATCCCCTGCCGCCTCCCGTCATCGGTCCCTGTGCGGCAGGTCCTGTTCCGTCGAATCCCGGCATAACGCGCCTCCTTCCGCTGTTAAAAACACAAAATAGTTTTATTTGCCGCTGCATCTATCGCATAAACCGTAAAACTGAATAACATGGCCCGTGATCTTAAAATGATATTTCTCTTCCAGCCCTCTTTCCGTCTCTTTGAGAAGTTCGACCTCTTTATCTATGAAGTCGGTATATTCCACCACCCTGTTACATCCCGTGCAGACCAGATGATGGTGATGCCGCGCGCCCTGGGCCCCTTCGGCGAGCTCATAACGGGCCCGTCCGTCCCCGAAATCCAGCTTACAGATCATGCCGAGATCGAAAAGAAGCTCCAGTGTCCTGTAAACCGTGGTCAAGCCCACGTTTGGATAAGCGGTATGTATCTTCATATAGATATCCTCGGCGCTCATATGTCCTTTGGAACTGGAAAGTAGGCTGAGGATAGCCTCCCTGCCGGACGTAAGCCGGTAACCGCAACCGTGGAATCTTCCCCGCCACCACCCTTGTCCCCTGCAATGACCTCGCGGCATAACCGCCTCCTTATTGAAAATGGTTTCCATTACTAATTATGCCGCTTTTTAGAATTTTGTCAACTACTTTTAATCAAACCGCAGAAATCCCCGGACTTCATAATTAGTTTGCCTAAGGATTACCCCGGGCTTCATTTTTGCACTGACGGAAGCGAATGTATGCGGATTATCGAAGGGCATGCGGCGCTCCGGGAGGAAAGCTCACTCCGGCTCACCGCAAAACGGCCGGCGGCAAGGATGGGGCTTATTCCGGATTCAGACGTTCCGGATGGTGCTTGACGATGTCTGCGCGCACCATATAAATCACGTCCTCGGCTATGTTGGTGGCGTGGTCGCAGATGCGCTCCAGGTGGCGGGCGATCAAAAGCAAAGGTATGGCGCGCGGGGCGACCGAAGTGTCTTTGGCCATAAAATCTTCCATTAATTCCTTCTGGATTAGATTACGCAATCTGTCCGCCTCCCTATCCATCATGATTATACCCGCGGCGGCATCGGCGTCTTTCTCCACGAACGCCAGAAGGGCCTCGGAGGTCATGCGCTTGGACAGCGCGGCAAGCTTGGGAATGTCCACCAGCGGTTTCAGAAGCGGTTTACCGGCAAGCTCGATTACTCTCTGGGCGATGTCCACGGCGAGATCGGCCATCCTTTCCAGATCGGTGGATATTTTCATCGACATGGCGATGAAACGCAAGTCAACCGCCATGGGCTGTTTGAGCGCCAGCAGATCGAGACAGCGTTCATCAAGCGCATTCTCCAGTTCGTCTATGGCGCGGTCAGCGGCGACGACATCGCGGGCGGCGACGGCATTCAGTGTTTCCAGCGCCTCCAGCGAAGCGGAGATCGCCCTCTCCACCAACCTTCCCATTCTCAACAGTTGTCTCTTGAGCTCATCCAGTTCCAGATCAAAATGTCTCTGCATATCCACGCATCCTTTCTTCCGGGGACACGATACTTAATTCGGTTACGGTAACCAACGGAGTTCAACCTGTCTTTCCTCCCCAATTGGTCACACCAATCTTTCCTCCCCTCGATGGGGAGGATTAAGGAGGGGTGACAGTCAAAAAGGATGAAGCAGGGATCGTAATAGCCGTACCCGATTAAAGCATCGGTGAAACTGAAATAAAGTATCGCGACCGGCAAAAGATAACCGGCTATCCGAATCTTCCCGTGATATACGCTTCTGTCCTGGAGTCCCGCGGTTTTGTGAAGATATCCTGGGTCTTGCCGAACTCCACCATCTCCCCCATCAGGAAGAAGGCGGTGTTGCCGGAGACCCTCGCCGCCTGCTGCATATTGTGAGTCACGATCACTATCGTATATTCCTGCTTGAGCTCCATCAACAGTTCTTCGATCCGGGCAGTTGAAATCGGATCCAGGCTGGCGCAAGGCTCGTCGAAAAGTATGACTTCCGGCTCAACCGCCAGGCACCTGGCTATGCAAAGCCGCTGTTGCTGCCCGC
>DIEK01000054.1 GCA_002418595.1 Candidatus Omnitrophica bacterium UBA5776
GGTGCGTTACGCCGGAAAAGGGGAGACCGTGATCGGCAGAACGGACGGAAAGGTCACGGCCGAAATGCGCCCGATCAGGGAGCTGTTTTCGTCCTGCGGGCTGGAATTGCGCATATCCAGGGAGATAAAGAACATCATCTGGTCGAAGCTGGTGCTGAACGCCGGCATCAACGCGCTTTCCGCGGTCCTGCGCCTGCCGAACGGGGCTCTGGTGAAATCCGAGGGAGCCAGACGGATCATGCGCGCGGCTGTCACGGAGGCGGTCAGGGTGGCCAAACGCAAGAGAATAAAACTGGCCTATGACGACCCGCTGGCCAAGGCGGAAGCGGTTTGTGAAGCCACGGCAGCAAATATTTCTTCCATGCTGCAGGACATACTGGCCGGGAGGCGTAGTGAAATAGATGCCATAAACGGAGCGATAATCCGTATAGCCCAGGAATCCGGCATACCGGTACCTGTTAATATCCTGCTTAACGATATGGTCAAAAGCATAGAAGATAATTATGCCGGGTAATGCCGACGTAGCCGCGATTTTCCGCTCGACTGCCGCTTTACTTGAGATAAAGGGCGAGAACATCTTTCGGGTGCGCGCTTATGAAAAAGCGGCGAGGAACATCGAATCCCTGCCGGAGGACATAAGCCTGTTGGCAAAAACCGGGCGTTTACGCGAGATACCAGGCATAGGCGCCGACCTGGAAGCCAAAATACAGGAGATAGTTTCCACCGGGGAACTCTCCTTTTTTTCCGATCTAAAAGAAAGCCTTCCTTCCGGACTACCGCAGTTGCTGGAAATTCCTTCTCTGGGGCCGAAAACCGTGAGCCTGCTTTACAAGCAGGCAAATATAAACAGCCTTTCCGACCTGGAGGCGGCGATTTCTTCCGGAAGACTGCTTACGATACCCGGGATAAAGGAGAAAAGCCTGGAGAATATGTCGAAGGGCATAAGATTGTTCAAGAGTAGTAAGGAGCGTATGTCGCTTCGCGACGCCGAGAGCCTGGCACAAGAGATACAAGAGAATTTTTCTCCGGGTTCCTTATCCGTGGCGGGGAGCCTGCGCCGGCGCGTGGAGAGCGTAGACGATATAGATTTTTTATCTTCTGCCGGAGAAGGGAACGTCTCGTTTATAAATAACTTCATCGCCGCAGTCGGGGACGCGGAGCTGCTGGCGCGGGGCGGGACAAAAGTATCCCTGCGCACCTCAAGAGGGACACAAATAGACCTGCGGTTGGTGAAAAAAGAGGAATACGGGGCAGCGCTGGTATATTTTACGGGTTCCAGGGCTTTCAACGTCAAACTGCGCCACATTGCCGGGCAAAACGGATATAAACTTAATGAGTACGGGTTATACGACTCCGCTGGACGCAGGATAGCCGGAAAAACCGAGGAAGAAATATTCTCCCGGCTCAAGATGTCGTTCGTTCCCCCGGAGTTGCGCGAAGACAGGGGAGAAATAGAGCTCGCGCTCGAGAAACGCATTCCGCCGCTGGTGGAGCAGAGTATGATCAGGGGCGATCTGCATACGCATTCCCGCTGGTCTGACGGTGAAGCCGATATCGAAGAAATGGCGGAGGCGGCTAAGGCGCTGGGGTACTCGTATATAGCGATTACCGACCATTCACAAAGCCTGAAGATCGCCGGCGGGTTGTCTCCGCGGCGCCTGTCCGAGAAACGCAAGGAAATAGCGGCGGTCAACTCCAGGCACAAGGGAAAGATACGCGTTCTCTACGGGACGGAAACGGAGATAGGCCCGGGAGGCGAGCTTGATTACGACGACGCAGTCCTGGCTGAATTCGATATAGTCCTCGGCGCGGTGCACACGGGGTTCAGCCAGAGCGAAAAACAGTTGACTGCGCGGATAGTGAAGGCCTGCGAAAACAGGTGGGTGCACATAATAGCGCATCCCACCGGCAGGCTGCGCGGGGTGAGAGAACCGTATAAGATAGATTTGAAAACGGTTTTCAAGGCAGCAGCGGATACCAATACCGGTATGGAGATCAATTCTTACCATCAAAGGATGGACCTCAACGACGTCAACTGCCGCATGGC
The DNA here is from genome assembly GCA_002418595.1 of Candidatus Omnitrophica bacterium UBA5776. Classification (GTDB taxonomy): domain Bacteria; phylum Omnitrophota; class Gorgyraeia; order Gygaellales; family Profunditerraquicolaceae; genus Undivivens; species Undivivens industriae. The sequence goes on from DIEK01000054.1 coordinate 2,048, forward strand.
CGCGGAAAACGGAGTGAGGCTGGCGGTGAATACCGATTCCCATCATCCCGATCAATTGAAGAACATACGTTACGGGGTGGACATAGCCAGGCGCGGCCGGCTCGGGCCGCAAAATGTAATCAATACTTTAGGCGTAAAGGAACTGTTAAAAACGATAAAAAAGAAGTGATTATGAGGATATGAGAGATTGGTTGGGTTCTGTTGGAAACTGTGACCGTTGCCGATATTAAAACTCGCTTATCGGTATTTGATAATCGAGAACTTCCATCGAATCAAATCTCGATTCTCGATATGCTCTGTGCGCTGTCTATAAAATTTACTGGACAGCGCACCCACCCCTCCTTAATCCTTCCCATCAAGGGGAGGAAAAGATAAGGAGTTTTCTATTGGGAAGAAAGATTTGAGGCGGTTATCGGAGATGGAAGATGAGAGTATATTATCCTTCATTGTGCTGTTTTCCCTCCCCCTTGTGGGGATGGATGGGGATGGGGAGCCGTTGAAAAAAATAATCCCCGTTGAAATTGCCCGTTCATTGAGGAATAATCCCACTGAAGCGGAAAAATATCTGTGATATGTTTTACGTCTCAAAAATGCGGGAGTTAAATTCCGCAGGCAGGCGGTTATCGGCAGATATGTTGTTGATTTTGTATGTTTTGAGCGTAAGCTGATTGTAGAAGTGGAAGACGGACAACATGCGGATGATCAGGATGATAAAGTAAGAGATGCCTGGTTTAAAGATCAAGGTTATGTAATCTTGAGATTCTGGAATAATGATGTGTTTGGGAATCGTGAAGAGGTTTTGAAGATAATAAAAAAGCAAATGGAAATGCCGCATATTACTAAATAGCTATGTTAATCCTTAGACAATTCCTGAGGGTGTTTTTTATTTTCGCGGTTTTTCTTTTTTCAGGATGCGAAAGCAGGGGACTGCGCATGGAGACCAGGATATTGCTGGGGACCTACGTGGAGATCATATATCTCGACCCCAGGGCCCCGGAGATAGCTTTTGAGGAAATATCCAGGGTGGAAGGGCTTTTAAGCAAATACCGGCCGGACAGCGAAATTTCCCTTTTGAACGCGGGCGGAAAAAAGAAGGTCTCCGCGGAGGTATACGCCCTGCTGTCCCGCTGCGCGGATCTCTCCCGGTTAAGTTCGGGGGTTTTCGACATAACTGTGGAGCCTCTGGTGCGCCTCTGGGGATTCAGGGACAGGAAATTCAATGTCCCGTCCGCCGGCCGAATAGCCGGCGTTCTGCCGTCGATAGGGAGCGAAAAAATAGTTTTTCACCCGGACGATAATATGATAGAATTTTCAAGCGAAGGAATGAGCGTCGATCTCGGCGGGGCCGGCAAAGGTTACGCGCTCGACTGCGCCGCCGCTGAACTGGCCAAGTCCGGGATAAGAGATTTTCTTCTCAACGCCGGAGGGCAGATCCGCTGCGCGGGAAGAAAACCCGGAGGAGAACCCTGGCGCATAGCGATAAAAGACCCCAGAGGCCAGGGAGTGTTAAAAGAAATACAATTGGAAGAAGGCTCTATAGCTACTTCCGGCGATTATGAACAGTTCTTTATGGCGGGTGAAGAAAGCGGTTCTGATACCGGCAGGGCCGCAAAGCGTTATTCACACATTATAGACCCGCGCAGCGGATATCCGGCCGATAGCGGTATTATTTCGGTTACGATATTCGCGCCGGACGGCTTGACCGCCGATGTTCTCTCTACAGCCGTTTATGTGCTGGGAAAAGAGCGCGGCGCGGCACTGCTCGCGAAATTCCCCGGGTGCAGGATAATGGATATGGAAGAGATACCTCATTAAGTATCGTCTTGCGTCTTTCGGCTTTAAGACGTCCCCGTGACCGAAANNCGAAACGGGCTTCGTTACCGTAGCCGTTACCGAATTAAGTATTGTGTCCCCGGAATTAGGAAAGGAAGTATGAAGGACGAAAAGACGATCACTCCGGCTGCGATAACGCAATGCAAAAACAGGCGTAAAATCACGATGCTTACCGCCTATGACTATTCTACCGCCGTTATTCTCGACGAGGCCGGGGTTGACATAGTGCTGGTGGGGGATTCACTCGCCAACGTCGCGCTCGGCCTGCAATCTACCCGGGAGGTCGGGCTCGAAGAAATGCTCTACCACGCCAAAGCCGTATACCGGGGCGTAAAAAGGGCGCTGGTCTTGACGGATATGCCGTATTCGGCTTATCAATGCGACAGCGCGGGAAAAAACGTGAGTGTCGCCGCCGCGCTGCAAAACGCTTTGCGGTTGAAGAACGATTCCGCCTGCGGCGCTTTGAAGATCGAATGGTCGCCGCGCTGCCTGGAGCTAACGGAAGCGGTCATCGGCAAAGGGATAGCGGTGTGCGGGCACATAGGATTGACGCCGCAGACTGCCGATGAGACCGGGGGATTCAAGACAAGGGGGGTATCGGCGGATGAGGCGCTGAATATCCTGGCCCAGGCGGAAGCGCTGCAAAAGGCCGGCTGTTTCGCCGTGGTGATGGAGTGCGTGCCCGAGGCGGTGGCGGGTGATATAGCCCGAAAACTCTCCATACCGGTCATCGGCATCGGAGCCGGGCGTTTCTGCGATGGACAGGTATTGGTAACCAACGATATGCTGGGAATGAACCCGGGTTTCCGGCCCAGGTTCGTGAAACGTTACGCCGACCTGCATTCGCGGGTGATGAACGCCGCCGGAGATTTTATCCGTGAGGTCGGGGACGGTTCTTTTCCCGCGCCGGAAAACACCTTCAAGATCAAACCGGAAGAACTGGCCTCTTTCAGGGAGAAAATCACTTAGCTTAAAGAGCGCAGCCACCGGGGCGGACAAAGCGTATATTCTTGACACGCTTTATAATGTTTGATATTATTATTCAATTCGGCGGCCGCTGTCTAAAAGCGCGGTTTGCCGCAGGCGGTTTCATTAACTTCCGCGCAGTGGAGCCCCCCCGGACTAAAACCGGAGGCCCTTGTTCCTTCAGGCGGGACTTCGGCTTCACCGGGACACAGCGCATATAGGCAGTCTGTTTATCCAGGCTGCCCCCCGAAGCATACCTGCGTTCAGACCCGGGACAGAACCACCGGGATTTCCGTGCTAAGGGGATTCAAAACCAGCGGATATCAAAACCAATATGCCGGGACGCCGGGGAAGACTTCTTCCCCGGGTTCGCGCGCGAGGAGAGGTATGGCCGATGATAACGCAGAATTTTAATGAAAAGAGACTTGGGATCAGAGTTTTTGTCGGACTGCCTTTGTTATACCGCCTGCCTGCGCATCTGGATCCCCAGGGTATCCAGAGAAAAGGGCTTATTCAGAATATAAGCACCGAAGGTGTATTCTTCCGACTCGAGGATATCATCCCGATCCGGACCGAACTCCAGATTTCTTTCGAACTTCCGGACAAACGCCGCATCAATGCCTCGGTGCGCGTTATGCGCATCGAATTCCAGGAAAAAGACAATAAATACGGCATAGGCGCTTATTTTACGGAGATCAGAGACGAGGACCTCGGGGAAGTCTGCCGGCAGTTGGTAGAAAAGCTCGACATAAATAATCTACTGCGGCTGGCTATCGAGAAAAAAGCCTCCGATCTTCATCTGATCGCCGATAGACAGCCGGTGATGCGAATAAACGGCGAGATAGTTTCCCTGAAACATTTACAGCCTTTATCGGCGGAAGATATTCCGCGGCTTTTGTTCAGCATAATGTCGCAGGAGCAGATCAAGAGGTTCCAGACCGAGAAAGAACTCGACTTCGCTCTGCAGTTTGACGGAGAGCACCGCTTCAGGGTGAACGTGCATCAACAGCGCGGCAATGTCGAGGCGGCCTTGAGACTGATACACACCAGGATATTCTCATTCGAAGAGTTGAATATCCCGCCCGTGGTAAAGGACCTCGCCCGTCTGAAAGAAGGCCTGGTGCTGATCGTAGGCACCACCGGTTCCGGAAAAAGCACCACCATGGCCGCTATGGTGGATTTGATCAACAAAGAACGCAAAGGGGTGGTGATCACCCTGGAGCGGCCGATAGAATACGTTTACGTGAACGACAAGTGCATCATCAAACAGCGGGAAGTGGGTATAGACACGAATTCCTTTTCCGCCGCTCTGAAGAGCACCCTGCGTCAGGACCCGAACGTGATAATTGTCGGGGAGCTTGACGACGCGGAGACAATAAAGACGGCGTTGATCGCGGCCGAGGCAGGGCATCTGGTTATCGCCTCGTTCCACGCTCCGAATACGATACAGGCCATCGACCGCCTGACAAGCATGTTCCCGGTAGAGCACCGCAAACAGGTGCTTTTTCAGATGGCCAACGCCCTCAGGGGCATAGTCTGCCAACTCCTGCTGCCGTGCTCGGACAAGGACAAACGGGTGCTGGCGACCGAGGTGATGATTGCCAACGACGCCGTGAAGCACATAATACGCAACAACGAGCTTTTACAGCTGGCGACATTGATCCAGACCGGGGGTTCCCAGGGGATGAGACCGATGAAAGAAGCGATCTGGAAGGCTTTCGAGATGGGGCAGATAGACGGAGAAACCGCTAACGCCTACGCGGAAGAATTCAAAGTCCCGGGAAGGTAGTGCTTTATTCCGGGGACACAATACTTAA
>DIEK01000090.1 GCA_002418595.1 Candidatus Omnitrophica bacterium UBA5776
AACTAAAGGTATTATTTTTGTTGAAATTTACCGCAAAATATTCATAATATTCATTATATGAAGAACACATTCTATCTGAATCTTTCTACCGCCGATAGCCTCGGCATAGCGCTCTTCAAATATAGTATCTTTCCGGACGAGCGTTTTATAATCACTAATTCCGCTCTTGCCTTAATGCTTGGCTATAACGCCAAGTCGGAGATAAAAAGATTCACTTTTGCCGATCTCTTCGTCAGCCAGACCGAAAAAGAGGAGTTTTTGGGGACATTGAAACGCAACGGCAATGTCCATTTCTTTGAGACCAGGTTCCGCAAAAGCGACGGCAAGCCGCTTTGGGTGGCGATCACCGCTTCCGTGATCACTTCGCGCGAAAGGGATAAGTATGTCGAAGGGATCATCGAGGATATCTCCTCGCACAAGGAGATGGAGGAGAAACTGGCACTGGAAAAGGATATGCTTCAGAATCTGCTTGATAATATGCCGGACGCCATTTACTTCAAAGACGATACCAATCATATCATCAAATTCAACCGTTTTTACGCCAAAGGCGTGAATCTTCCTCCGGATCAGATCTTCGGCAAAACCGATTTTGATTTCTTCCCGGCGGCGCAGGCGGAAGTTATGTTCGAGGATGACAACAAAGTCCTGGCAACCGGGGAACCTATTGTGGGAAAGATCGAACGCACAAAACTGCCGAACGGAACGTGGAACCAGGTGATTACCACCAAGATACCGATGTATGACGGCAACGGAAAGGTCACAGGCACCATGGGGATAACCCGCGATATGACCGCTTACGCCAATCTGGAGAGGGAGCGGGTGGATATGCTCATCAGCGCGCTTATGGTGCTTGCCAAGGTGCTGGAGATGAGAGATCCATACACATTCGGGCATGCCAGGAACGTGGCGGTGATCGCCGAGCGCATAGCCGAGAAACTAGGATGGGACGAGAACCGCTTGCTGGGGATGCGCCTGGCGGGGCAGCTTCATGACCTGGGAAAGATCAGTATCCCCCTGGATATCCTTAATAAACCCGGCAAGCTGAGCGAGCTGGAATACCAGTTAATTAAGGAACATGTCAATAAATGCTACGATCTGATAAAGGATATCAAATTCCCGTTTTCCCTGGCCGAGACGATCTTGCAGCATCACGAACGCCTCGACGGATCGGGTTATCCAAATAATCTGCGCAGCGACCAGATCCTTCTGGAAGCCCGCATACTGGCGGTGAGCGACGTTCTGGAATCGATGACCGCTTACAGGCCTTACCGCGAAGCCCTGGGTATAGATAGAGCCCTTGAGGAATTACAGGATGGCGCCGGGAAGAAATACGATGAGCGCATAGTATCGCTGGTCCGCGATCTCACTTTTTCTTCCCCGAACCGCGAATTCTGGTTGAATTGATCCTCTCAAACCGCTATAAAGGCAGGTTATAGTGCGCTGTTCAGTAAGTTTTTCAGACAGCGCGCAGAACAATCGAGAGTCGAAAGTCGAGATTCGATTTTCGTACTTCATGTCTCGTTCTTCTAAAAATTTAGGGGCTCCCGGTTTGAGGACCAGGGGCCCCTATTATTTTGCTAATTCCGGCTCTTAAAGGATTTCTCGTTTTATCCCTGATCGGGTGTCACCGTCGCTTTTAAAGGATCGCTTACGATGTTTGAGATCTGGCTTAACAGTCCGTAGGTGTTGGTTGTCGGGCCGTCATCCAGTATATTTCTCCATGTGCCGCCGGCCGCATTATAGGACGACAATACCGGATACCATCCTCCGGCAAAATATGTTGAATCTTTTGCCACGGACTGCGGTATATCGTAAGAGGATCCAAGTGTTAATGTCTTGGTGGCGGCAGTATTTGTTGAAGAAACCGTCTTGAAAGATGCCTGGCGCGCGGCCTGCGGTGTTGTGTAAGTGCCGAAGAAGGGATTATCGATGAACCTGGATGTGCCCCAGTCAGACTCGTGCGCCAGGTCGACACCTCCGTCGGTGGATATATTTGGCCTCATTATGCCGTTTGCCAGATTCATTCCCGATGCCCCGCTGCAAACTACCACTCCTGTTGAATCGGTGGATGCCGGTATATACTCGGCTGCCGTATTACTGCGGTATTCTTCCGCCGGTATCACAGCTTTGGCGGCTTCAGCGGCGAAATAATTGGCGCGGGATGCCTGGGCGGTTGTGCCGTCGGAGTTAATCAGAGCGCTGTCGGCAAATGCGCCCTGCTTCATAAAGGAACTTGTTGTTAAATCACTGCGTATCTGGGAGGCAATATCTTTGCCCGCGGAGCCGCTTAATTGAAGATAGCCGTCGGTTGCACTGCCGGCTGTTATAGTAGTGTCGATGCTTGTAGCGGTCGTTCCCAGAGTCGTAGGACTCGCTGTGATGGGTGTGAAACCGGAAGCGCTGAATACGCTTTCAGGCGTGACGGAAGGGGCTGACGCGCCGCTTTGTATACTTGGTATATAAGGATCGGCGGAGAAAAAAGAGTTCCAGCCTGAGGTGCTTGCGGTATAACCGCTTGCCGTCTTAATTGAGCTTGAATAAGCGGGGGTAGCATAGCTTCCCCTGCTGCTGCTGATAACTGAACCGGTCCTTGAACTGTATCCTGTGCCGTAACTGCCCGAGCTGCGGGCGGAACTGCTTCCGCAGGAGAAACTGCCTACGGAGAAACTTCTGCCGCTGGAGGCCGCGGCGCTTGCCTGCGCGCCCGTCATCCACGCCCAGGCATTAGCGTTTGCCGCAAAGACCAACGCAAAAGTGATTATTCCCGCTTGAACTATTTTATTCATTGATTACCCCCGTTTTTGTAGCCTTACCCTGGCCGTTTGAATTGAGTTCCGCCGTGAACGGAACTTTCATTGATAATAGCATACTGCATTTTTCTGTGTTTTTCAATATGGCCTGGACGTATATGAGAAACCGTTTTCTCGTATGATATAACCTGTTGTAAGACGTTGAAGGTCAGCGTGTTATATGGCTATACGCGGCCGTGATTCCGCGTAAACTAAAGCAAAAGCAGGAAATAATGTTTTGCAATAAGAAGCGAACGTTTATCTAAGTTGACGCTTTTCTTAAATACATATAAAATGATATAATGTTGCAAATTGGAGATATTAAAATTACTTCCGGATGTATTCTTGCTCCTATGGCCGGGATCAGCGATTTGCCGTTCCGTTCTCTTAACCGCCGTTTCGGTTGTGAATTCGCGTTCGTGGAGATGATCAACGCGCGTTCTCTCGGTTACAGAGGGAGAAAGACCCAACAGATGCTTTCCTGCGCCGAGAAAGACAGGCCGCTCGGCATACAGTTGCTCGCCGGAGAAAACAAATGGCTGGCCCGCGCGCTGGATATCGTTGAGGAATACGATTTCGATCTTTTGGATTTCAACGCCGCCTGCCCGGCCAGGAAAGTTATAAGACGGGGAGAAGGGGCCGGGTTGCTGAAAGAGCCGCGTAAGCTGTATTCCCTGCTTAAACTTATGGTCAATGCTTCTTCACGTCCTGTCAGCGTTAAGCTGCGTACCGGATGGGATGAGCATTCTTTGAATTGCGCGGATGCGGCGCGTTATGCGGAAGACGCCGGGGTCAGCGCCGTTTTTATACACGGGCGGACGAAGGAACAGGGATACGGCGGTTCGGTCGATTACGGCGCTATTGCCGGGGTTAAACGGGCGGTGTCGGTGCCGGTGATCGCCAGCGGAGACGTGCTTTCGCCGGAGTCGGCGGTTAAAATGTTCCGGGAGACCGGCTGCGACGGCATACTGGTGGCCAGGGGAGCGCTCGGCAATCCATGGATATTCCGCCGGATATACCGGCGGCTTTCCGGGGGAAGAGAGGAAAAATGGCCTTCCACGGACGAGATATGTTCGGTGATGAAGGAGCATTTTGACGCCTGCGTCGATTTTTACGGGGAGAAGAACGGAGTGGTGATATTCCGGAAGTTTTTTGCCTGGTATACCAAGGGTATGCGTCATGTCAGGGCGCTTCGCGAGAAGGCGTGTCATGTCAGATCGCGAGAGGAGATGTATTTATTGATCGCGGGCATTCTTGCACCGGAGAATGAAAGATGAATCGAGCCTGGAGCGTAAAGCATGGAATACAACAGGGCAGGCGAGGAGAAAGACCGGATGAAGGGCGCGCAAACGCGGATTCTGCCGCGGCGAGATCCGGGCCAAATATGAAGATACGGCATATTCTTTTATTGAATCCTCCCGGCAGAAAATTGTACACGAGAGATTATTTCTGCAGCAAGGTGACAAAGGCCGGGTATGTAGAGCATCCCCTGGATCTTTTGATACTCAGCGGGATATTTTCTTCCGCCGGTTTCAGGGTCAGCGTATTGGATGCCCAGGCCGGACGGCAGGCCCCGGAGACGGCTTTCAATCACATAGTATCTCTGCGTCCGGACGCCGTTGTTTTCTTAAGCGGACTGGTTTCCCGGCAGGAGGATTACGCTTTCCTTGAGAGGCTGAAAAAGGCGATGCCCCGCGTTCTTTTTGCCGGCATGGGCGACCTGTTCCTGAAGAAAATGGTTTTCGAGAACACTGCCTGGATGGACGCCGTGTTTTACGACTTTACTTCGGGAGAATGCGCGGATTTCCTCGCCGGGCGCAGAGGCCGGTTCTCCACGATCAGCTTCCGGGACGGTAATGATATCATTTATCGCGCGCCGGTTCAGGACCGCGGGGAATTCTCCATCCCTGTCCCCAGGCACGACCTGTTCCTCAACAAAGGCTATACCTTCCCTTTTGCGCGTAAACTTCCCTTCGCTACCGTCCTGACAGACTACGGATGCCCTTTTTCCTGCCCGTTCTGCGTGTATCCCACCCTGGGATTCCGGCTGCGAAGACTGCAAAACGTGACGGAAGAGCTTAGATATATAAGGTCGCTCGGCATAAGAGAGCTGTTCGTCAAGGACCAGTCGTTCGGGGCGGACCGCGGAAGAAGCATGCGTTTGTGCGAAGAGATGCGCAATATCGGCGGTTTCTCGTGGACGTGTTTTTTGAGGGCGGATGTGGCGCGCGAAGATCTGCTCCGCGGCATGAAAGCGGCGGGGTGCCACACCGTGCTTTTCGGTTTCGAAAGCGGGTGCGACAGGATACTGCGTTCCTACAAGCCGGGGGTGAACAAACGGATGATTGTAGATGCCCTCCGGAAATGCCGGCGCTCCGGCATAAAAAGCGTCGGTATATTCATATTCGGTTTCCCGGAGGACGACATCGGGACCTGCCGTGAAACCGCAGATTTTGCCGTGCGCTGCGGCTGCGATTACGTCTCATTCAATGTCTTTGTCCCCAAGGCCGGCACTCCTTTAAGGAACAAGCTGATGCCGGACGACAGCTCAGGAGAAAAAGAAGAGGTGCTGGATCAATCCGGGATTGCTTCAGTCTGGTCGGGATCTCCGGTGAGCGTGGAAGAATTAAACCGCTTGCGCGTGCGGGCCATACGGCGTTTTTATTTCCGGCCTTCTTATCTCTTCGGAATGGCCGCCGCCAGCCTGTTTTCGTTATGCAGACTGAGGATGTGTCTGCGTTCCGCTTTTTTCATTCTCCAGGATGTCCTGGCAAAAAGGAGGTAACGTGCATTCTCTGCATTCGGACCTCTACGCGCAGGAATCCGGGTACTGGTGGTCGGCGGCCAGAAGAAAGCTGCTGTTGAGGCTTTTAAAAAAGATGCATCCTTCGGGCTCAAACTGCCGTTATGCGGAGTTGGGCTGCGGAGGAGGGGAGTTTTTGTTGTTGTTAGAGCGGGCCGGTATAAAAGCCTTCGGCCTCGACCGTTCCTATGAAGCGTGTTCGATAGCCGGGTCGAAAGGGCTTTGTATCGTGAACGCCGATATCCTGCGTATGCCTTTTAGAGACAAGTCTTTTGACCGGATACTGGCATTCGATATCCTTGAACATCTGCAGGATGAAAAAGGGGGGATGGATGCGATATCCGGGGTGTGCGGCGATGGGGGGATAGTGTTTTTTACGCTGCCGGCGTTGAATTGTCTGCGCACTGTCAGGGACAAGCGCTTGGGCCATCACAGGCGTTACAGCAGGCGCAGCTTCGAGCGGGTGCTGCAGGAGCATAAATTCAAACCGGTTTATTCCCGGTATATGTTCGCCTCGCTTTTTCTGCCGCTTCTCTTCAGCCGTTTCATTCCCTCAAGCAGTGAGCATGGGGAGGTCTGGACGGCCGGCGGGTTCGTCAACAGGCTGTTCGGAGTCTATTTTTATCTTGAAGGTATCCTGACCGGATTATTGCCTCTGCCTTTCGGCACTTCTCTGGTTTGTATAGCGCAAAAATGCTGAAGAAAAAAAGAAATAACATTGTTTTTATTTTGTTCCTTTTGGCGCCCGCCGCGGCGTTTCTCTGCATACCCGGCGTTCGGAACGTGCTCCTCGGGAGGTGTCTGTTGAGCTCCAGTTTTTACGGAGACACGTTTGTTTTTTTCTCCGGGCTCAAATATCTGGAACGCGGGTTTTATCTCTGGAATCCCTATCTTTTCTGCGGCGTTCCGCTCATCGGTAATCCGCAATGCCAGCTTTTTTATCCGCCCGCAGTCCTATTGTCGGTGTTCTCCTGGCCGGCCGGAGTGAACTGGAGTTTTATTCTGCAAGTTCTGCTCTCGGGCGCCGGGATGTGGATGCTGCTTAGATACCAGAAGCTCTCTCCGGGAGCGTGCGTCTTCGGCGCTTTATCGCTTATGTTCGGCGCGCACGTTTTTCTGCGTATCTTCGCCGGGCATCTCGGCACGTTGAACGCGTTTGCCTGGATGCCTCTGGTATTCCTTTTCGCGCAGAAATATATCGATGAAGGCGAACTCAAAGATGCCGTTATTTCCGGAACGCTTTTCGGGCTCCAGATCCTGGCCGGTAATCCGCAGTATTCTTATTACACTTTTTTCGCTGTCGCCGCTTATTCTTTTTTCAATCTCGCCTCCGGGAGAAGGCCCGCCGCCGTTCCGTTTAAACGGGTTGTGTTGTGTCTTGTCTCGGTGGCCGCCGTCGGCGCGTGCCTGGCCGCCGTGCGCATATTGCCGGCGTGGGAATTTTTCTGTTTGTCTGCCCGTTCTTCCCTCGGTCTCTCTTTTGTGTCGAGCTGGGCGTTGCCCCCGGAGAATTTATTGACCTGCCTGATACCGGAGGCCTTCGGCAATATGTTCTCGTTCCCTTACTGGGGGAAATACAGATTATGGGAGATGTGCGTTTACTGGGGAGTGCTGCCTTTATTCCTGGGGCTGTTGGCCTGCGTGAGGTCGCGCAGCAGGCAGCCGCGGTTCTTCTGGATGTTGGCGGTTTTCTCTCTGTTCTGTGCGGTAGCCGCCGGGACTTTTTTGGCCCGTTATCTGTGCGTATTACTGCCGGGTTTCGGCAAATTTCGCGGGCACAGCAAGTTCATGGTACTGGCCGGCTTTTCCGTTTCCGCGCTTTCCGCGTATGGTTACGATATCTTTCTAAAGATGACGGAAGAACGAGGCAGGAGCCTTCGTATTCTGCTTATCCTAATGGGCGCGGTTGCGGCGGCGCTCTTCGTCGTTTCTTCGGCGGCTTTCCTGCACCCGCGGCCATTTCAGGAGTGGTGGGTGAGAGCGGTATTCAAAGCCCAGCCGGGAGCGGAGTTCCCGCTGGAGGCCTATGATTGTTTTCTGTTCGGTATGGTTAGATTCACGCTGCTGGTCAACTCTGTTTTTCTCGCCGTTTATTTCTATTTCAGGAAAAGCATGGGCAGAAAACTTTTTATTTTTTGTCTCTTTTTCCTGATGTTGGCAGACCTGGTCTCCTTCGGCTATAAATACGCGGTCTGCGATGCTGTTTCACGGGCAGGCTGGGATGAAAAGATAGTATCGCTCATTAACAACGGCGAAAGGCCGTCTCTTCAGCGCGTGGTCAGCGCTTCCCCCTCCTATTTTTCCAATAAGGCGCTTTTGCACGGTATCCAGGTGGTGGACGGATACGATGTGCTTGTTCCCGCGCGGTTCCAGGATTATATGGGATTTTGCGACGGCCGGCCTATAGATTCTCCGTTACCGGTGAAGCTGTTCGGTATGGCCGGAGTGAGATACGCGATATTTTCCGGCAAGAGGAGTTTGAACTCGTCTGTTTTTCGAGAGGAAGCGGTCCTGCCGGATGCCCGCCTGGAACGCAATCTCCGCCCTCTACCCAGGGCTTATATGGCTTACCGGGCAATAGAAGCCCCTCCGGGCAGAGACCGGGAACTTGCCTTGCTTGTTTCGGATGCTTTCGATTCCGCGAATAGTGTTATGCTGCCGTATAATAACGGTAAAGACGCTTTACCGGACGACGGCTCCTGCGCCGTGATTCGGGAGGCAGAGATCCTGGAGTATTCTCCGGACAGGGTAACGGTCCGCGCGAGGTCCGACAAGGACGGTTATCTGGTTTTGAGCGACAGTTTTTATCCGGGATGGGAAGCCAGGGTGTATCCGCCGCGGGGAGGGCAACCGGAGAAGGCGCGCATACTCAGGGCTAATTACATGTTCAGGGCGGTCAGGCTTGGCCGGGGAGAACACCGGGTGGTCTTCTCTTATCGTCCGGTCCCGTTTATAGCGGGAGCGGCGGTCTCGGCGTTGGCCCTTTTGTTCCTGGCGGTATTCTTTTTTAGACACCGTCCGCGTAAAAGGTAACGCAGGCTGTTTACTGCTTTCCGTGCGCGCGGGCTCCAGTTTGTTTTTCGCGCCCGAGACGGCCGCCAAGAAGCGTGTAAGACGTTAGAGAGGGGCCCCGGGCATTCTTTCTTCATTCTTCGCTAAAGGAATAATATTATGCCGTCTAAATTGACCCCCGGCGCCCCGGTGCGTTATCTCCCGGGAGTCGGCCCCAAACGCTCCGAATTGCTCTCCGGCTGCGGAATAAGCTCCGCCGGAGACCTGCTATATTATTTCCCCAGGCGTTACGAGGACCGCAGGAATTTCTCCCGCATCTCTTTTTTATCTCCGGGGGGTGTATACACGATAAAGGCCTCGGTGCGTTCACTGGCGCAGAGGATGTCTTTCCGCCGCCGCAGGTTCTCTCTCGTGGAGATGATCGCCGAAGACGATACCGGAAGCGTCATGTGCGTCTGGTTCAACCGCGGTTACCTTAAGACTTATCTGCATGCCGGAGACAGGGTCATACTGCACGGCAAGGTCGATTATTACGGCGGCAGACTGCAGTTTTCTTCCCCGGAGATAGAGATCATCAGCAGAGAGGAAGAGGAATCGTTGAACGCAGGCAGGATCGTCCCGGTATATAGTCTTCCTTCCGGCATAGGCCAGCGCTATTTCCGCAAGACTGTGAAATACGCTATCGATAACTGCATGCACGGGCTCAGGGATTTTCTTCCTTATGATATGCGGTCGCGCCGCGGACTCGACAACCTCGCTTTAAGCCTGCGTGATATCCTTTTTCCTCCCGACGATAACGCCCGCTCCCGGGCCTGCCGCAGGCTCTCTTTCGAGGAGTTCTTTTTCTTTCAACTTCCCCTGGCAATGAAGAAGGTCGCGCGTAAACGGGAAGACGGCATATGCCACAAGATAGAAGGTGAGATTGTAGGCGGTTTTATTTCTTCTTTGCCTTTCCGGCTTACGGATGGACAGCAGAGATGCCTTGAAGAAATCAAGAGAGACATGGCTTCGCTAAAACCCATGCAAAGGCTCTTGCAGGGCGACGTGGGCTCGGGGAAAACCGTGCTGGCGTTGATCGCGGCGTTGATTTCGGCGCAGGGGGGGCACCAGTCCGCGCTGGTCGCGCCCACCGAGATACTGGCAAAACAGCATTTCGACAAGATCTCGCGTTTCCTTTCCGGTTTGTCTTCCGGCCGGGGCAAAGTGAACTGTGTTTTGCTTACCGGCGCGATGAAACCGGCGGCAAGGAGCGCGGCTGTGGAAGAGGTGCGAAGCGGCGTCGCGCAGTTGGTGGTCGGAACGCACGCCCTTTTGAGCGCGGACGTGGCCTTCCGCGACCTGGGCCTGATGATTATAGACGAACAGCATAAATTCGGCGTAAAACAACGGGCGGCGCTGAGCGGTAAAGGCGGGACCGCCGACGTCCTGATAATGACCGCCACCCCCATCCCCAGGACCCTGGCGATCACGCTTTACGGCGACTTGGATATCTCGGTGCTCAAGGAAATGCCTCCGGGAAGGCGCGAGGTAAAAACGCTCTGCCTGAAATCTTCCCGGAAAGAAGATCTTTACGCTTTGATAGAGGAGCATGTGCGGCAGGGCCGCCAGGCTTTTATCGTTTACCCTCTGGTTGAGGAATCGGCCGAGACGGACATCCTGAGCGCCAAGAGTATGTATGACGAGTTGACCGGGAATGTTTTCCCTTCTTTCCGGATAGGACTGGTGCACGGTAAGATGAAGACGGTCCAGCAGACGAAGGTGATGGAAGATTTTTGTTCGAATAAACTTGATGTTCTCGTTTCTACTACTATACTGGAAGTGGGAATAGATGTTCCAAACGCCACGGTGATGGCGGTGGAGAACGCGGAGAGGTTCGGGCTGGCACAGCTTCATCAGCTGCGCGGCAGGGTGGGCAGAGGGGCTCATTCGTCGGTCTGCGTGCTGATCTCCGATGCCGCGAGCGAGGACGCGCTGGCAAGGTTGGCGGCAATGGAACGTTATTCGGACGGTTTCCGCATAGCGGAGGAGGATTTGAAAATAAGGGGGCCGGGAGAGTTTTTCGGCAGCAGGCAGCACGGCTTGTCTCAGTTAAAGATAGCCGATCCCCTGGCACAGATGCAGCTGTTGAGGGCCGCTCGCAGCGAGGCGCTGCGTATAACCTCTGCCGACCCTTTTTTGTCCGGAGCGGAGAACAGAGAGGTAAAAGAGGAGATGGTCCGCAGGTTCCCCGAATACGAAAAGGCGATGTTGACAGGATGATACGAATAACTACCGGTATTTACCGCGGCAGGCCTCTGCGTATGCCTGCCGGGATCAGGCCTACGCAGCAAAAGGTGAGAAAGGCGTTGTTCGATATATTGGGAGATATCGAAGGGGTGTCTTTTCTGGAATTGTTTGCCGGTTCCGGCGCGGTGGCGCTGGAAGCGGTTTCCCGCGGCGCCGCTTCGGCGGTACTGGTGGAGAAGGAATCCGTCTGTGTGGAGGTTATCCGGGAGAACATAGCTAAACTGAACGCTTCGAACTGCCGCCTGCTGCCGGTTCCAGTTTATGAAGGAATGCGCCTGCTTTTTCGGGAAGGCAGGCGGTTCGATATCGTTTTTCTGGACCCCCCTTACACGGCCGGAGAGACAAAAAAAATCTTGCAAACCATAGACGAGTATGATATATTAATCTCCGATGGTTTGCTTGTAATTCAGCATTCGATTTCGGAAAGATTGTCTTGCAGACATTATTTGATAAAAGAAGCGATATACGGGGATACTAAACTTTCTTTCTTCCGAAAGATTCCTGATTAATCCCCTCGCTCAGAAATCTCCGGCTTTAGCCTGGGGAGTTTTATTTTCCTGCCAAAACTGCCGTTTCATACTTCGACGGCGCAGATAATATAAGCGCCACTCAGTATCAAAATCATGAGTAAACCGCGGTTTTAAGTCCGTGGAGCGTCGAATTGATTACGATTTCGGATTGAGTTCCCGGGGATACCGCTGGAATGAGCCGCACAGGAGGCAGGCGCTTTTTCTCGTTTTCCCGGGGCGCGGCGGGTATCTGCAGCCGTAAAATCCCGATATATAACATATTCAGGATCTGTCATTTAGAGGCGGACTGGAATCGCGGGGGAAGTTGAATAAATGAGCCGGCATGTTTTGTACCCTGGGACATTTGATCCCGTAACTTACGGGCATATAGATATTATCAAGAGGGGGACCGGAATCTTTCCGGAGTTGATCGTAGCAGTCGCCGCTAATCCTTATAAAAAGCCGCTTTTTAACGTTCAGGAAAGAGTGGATATGCTTTCCCGGGCGGTTTCCGGCTTGCCGGGAGTGTCAATAGAAGCTTTTGACGGTCTGGTAGTGGATTTCGCCCGCAGGAAGAAAGCTGAAGTGCTCATCCGCGGGCTGCGTATGATCTCGGATTTCGAGTATGAGTTCCAGATGGCCCTGACCAACAGGAAATTAGCCCCTGAAATAGAGACGCTATTTCTTATGCCGCAGGAGAAATACAGTTACGTTTCTTCCCGCTTATTAAAGGAAGCCGGCGATCTCGGAGCGGACCTGTCGTGTTTTGTCCCTTCTTACGTGGAAAAGGCGCTTAAGAAGAAACTCGCCGGGTTAAAAAGATGAAAATAGATATCAGGAATATTCCTCCCGAAGGGCTGTTCAGGGAAGAGAACATCCCCCCGGAAGAGCTTGATCCGGAAACCGAAATGGTGTCGCTTTCCGGTCCAGTAGCGGTAAAGGCCAGGATCTTCAGAATAGGGGATATACTTGACATAAACGCCGCCGTCAGCGCGGTGCTAAAACTAAACTGCAGCCGTTGTCTGTGTGATTATTCTTTGCCCCTGGCAAAGGCGTTCAGGTGCGACCATCGTATCGAATCAGGGGAAGAAGAAGCGGACCTGACGCCTTATGTCAGGGATGAGTTGATGATCGATTATCCGGTTAAACCGTTGTGTAACGACAATTGTAAAGGGCTCTGCCGCGGTTGCGGGGCCGATCTAAATAAAGGAGGTTGTTCCTGTGGCGCTACCAAAGAGAAAACACTCTAAAACCAGGGGAAGAA
This sequence comes from Candidatus Omnitrophica bacterium UBA5776, assembly GCA_002418595.1. Classification (GTDB taxonomy): domain Bacteria; phylum Omnitrophota; class Gorgyraeia; order Gygaellales; family Profunditerraquicolaceae; genus Undivivens; species Undivivens industriae. The sequence continues at coordinate 12,664 of DIEK01000090.1, forward strand.
AACGCAGAACTCACTGGGTGTTGAAAGAGCCTAAGCTCGTTCCCTGTCCGCAATGCAAACAGCCGGTTCTGCCCCATCACGTCTGCAAAGTCTGCGGGACGTATGACGGGAAACAGGTCATTGAAGTGAAGGTCAAGGAAAAGAAACCCAAAAAGTAATCTCAGATACGCAGCCCGCTTATCTTATGAAAATAGCCGTTGATGCAATGGGGGGGGATTACGCGCCCGATGTGGTTGTCAGGGGCGCGATAGACGCAGTCCGGGAATACAAGACCGAAGTTATACTGGTGGGGGATGAAACCAGGATCGCGCCTTTGCTGAAGAAAGTCCGCCGTGGTTGCGACGGGATATCCGTTCAGCATTCTTCCGAGGTTATCGGCATGTCGGAATCGGCGGCTTCCAGCGTGCGCAGGAAGCGGGATTCATCCATAGTGGTCGGCGTTAATCTGGTCAAGCAAGGGAAGGCCGACGCCTTTTTCAGCGCGGGCAACACCGGGGCCGTCGTCTGCGCCGGGACGCTGGGGCTGGGGATGCTCCCCGGCATAGAACGTCCCGGCATAGGAATGGTCATGCCGTCGCTGAAGGACATTACCCTGCTTATCGACGTGGGGGCGAATATAAATCCCAAGCCGACTCAACTTCTGCAATACGGGATAATGGCCGATATTTATTTCCGTCATATTCTTAAAAGGGAAAATCCCAGCGTCGGCCTGCTTAATGTCGGAGAAGAGGAAAGCAAGGGGACGGATTTCTACAAGTGAACCCGGGAACTGTTCGATACCACCGGCTTGAATTTTATAGGCAACGTCGAAGGCAAGGATATTTTTTCCGGCAAGACCGATATCATAGTTTGCGACGGTTTTGTCGGCAATGTGGTGCTTAAAGCTTCGGAAAGCCTCGCCGAAATGATCCAGGAACTGCTGAAAAAGCACCTGCTCAAGAATCCTCTGGGCCTTTTCGGACTGCTGCTTCTGGGAAGCAGCCTGAAAAGCTTTAAGAAGAAAGTGGATTATTCCGAATACGGGGGCGCCCCGCTTCTGGGTGTCAACGGGGTAGTGATAATCGGACACGGCCGTTCCAATGCCAATGCCGTCAAGAATGCGATCAGGGTCGCCAGGGCCGAAGTCGAGAACCGTTTTACCGACAGGATCCTGGGCGCGATAGGAAAGTCTTGAGCTATGTCTGTTAAAGTCGGGATAGTCGGCGTGGGGGAGTATCTCCCCAAAAAAGTGCTTACGAACGCCGACTTGGAAAAAATGGTGGAGACTTCCGACGAGTGGATTATCACCCGGACGGGGATCAAGGAACGCAGGATAGCTTCTTCCTCCGAGGCCTGCTCCGACCTCGCGATTAAGGCGGGCAGAGAGGCCGTTGCCGCCGCCGGCATGACCGCGGGAGATATCGACCTGATCATCGTCGCGACCATAACCCCGGATATGCCTTTTCCTTCCGTGGCCTGTTCGGTGCAGGAAGGGCTGGGAGCGCGCAAGGCGGTTTGTTTCGATATATCCGGCGCCTGCGCCGGTTTCGTTTACGCGATTATCACCGCTCAGCAATTCATAGCCTGCGGGACGTGCCGAAACGCCCTGGTGATAGGGAGCGAAAAGCTCTCCGCCATAACCGACTGGCAGGACCGTAATACCTGCGTTCTGTTCGGCGACGGGGCAGCCGCGGCGGTGCTCTCGGAGGTCAAGAGCGGGGGGATAATCTCGCATTATATGGCCGGCGACGGAACGATGAAGGAGTTGTTGATGCTGCCGGCCGGCGGTTCGCGCAATCCGGCCACGCAGGAAACCGTAGCCGGGCGTAAACATTATATACATATGCGCGGGAACGAACTCTTCAAGATCGCGGTGAAGGCGATGTTCGAGGCCGCGGAAAAAGCGCTCGAGAAGGCCGGGCTTACCGCGCGGGACATAGATGTTTTCATCCCTCATCAGGCGAATATGCGTATAATCTCCGCCGTTGCCAAAAGGCTGGGACTGCCGGAGGAAAAGGTATTCCTGAATATAGAAAAATACGGTAACATGTCTTCGGCGTCTACCGCCACGGCCTTTTGTGAAGCCGTCAAAAGCGGCAGGATCAAGAAGGGAGATATAGTCATGCTCGACGCTTTCGGCGCCGGCTTAGTATGGGGATCCTGTATAATTAAATGGTAATATCTTCGCGTTTACGCGCTGATTGCCGTTTCTTCCGGGGGGACCGCCCGTGCGTTTTCAAGCTTTCTTCCTGCCGTAGATGTCGGCATTTTTCTCCTCTCGGACGCAGGATACTTATCATCAAACTTTCCGCTACAGGGGACGTGCTCCGCACTACTCCGCTGCTTTTCGGCCTTAAAAAGAAATACCCGCTCAGCCATATTACCTGGCTTACCGATTGCCCCGCCTTTTATCTGTTGAAGGGGAACCCTCTGATAGACAGGCTGTTGTGCTATAACGGAGAGACATCCGATTACCTGCGGTCGAGGGAATTCGATCTGGTCGCCTGTTTCGATAAAGAGGAACGGGCGGCCGCGTTGGCATCCTCTCTTCGCGCGCGCGCAAAAGCGGGGTTCGGCATAGACCGGCATTCCGGGGCCGTCTGCGCTTTGAACCGCGCTTCACGCTACGCGTTCCTGCTGGGCGTCTGCGACGACCTGAAGTTCCGTTCCAACCGAAAAACTTATCAAGAGATCATTTTCGAGTCCGTCGGCCTGAAGTACCGCGGAGAAGAATATATCCTGCCGCTTCCCTGTGAGGAAAAAGAGCGCGCGGGAGAATTCTTGTCCGGTCTGGGGATAAAGAGAGGCGATCCGCTGATCGGGGTGAATACCGGCGCCGGGGACGCGTTCGCGCATAAAGCCTGGGATGAACGGGGATTCGTTTCTTTAGTAGAGATGATATCGGGGCGCATGCCGGAAAGCAGTATTCTTTTGCTCGGAGGCCGGAAAGAGGCCGGGTTGAACGCCAGGCTGGCTTTGAAGTTTCCCGGCGGGAAGGTTTATGATTGCGGCGGTTATCATTCTCTGCCGCGTTTTGCCGCCATCATCGGCAGGTGCTCGGCCCTGGTGAGCGGAGATACTACGGCGATGCATATAGCCATAGCCTTGCGTGTCCCGGTCGCGGCAGTTTTCGGCTCCACCTGCGAGAACGAAATAGATTTTTACGGCAGGGGGGCCAAGATAGTGTCCTCCCTGGATTGCCGGCCGTGTTACAGGAAAGAATGCGTGAAGACGCCGAATTGTATGGATTCCATCACGGCCGGGGAAGTATTCTCCGCTTTGAGCGGTCTGTTAAAAGACCAATGAATATTTGGGTTTTGCTGCCTACGTATAATGAAGCCTCGAACATATCCGCTTTGATCGGCGAAATATTGTCGGTGGTCCCGCAGTCTCGGGTCCTGGTAGTAGATGACGATTCTCCGGACGGGACTTCCGGTATAGTCGCCCGCATGGCGGCGTCCGACGGCAGTATCCATCTTGTCTCGCGCAAAGGCGGCAGGGGCAGGGGCAGGGCGGGCGTCGAAGGATTCCGTTGCGCTATATCTTCGGGAGCCGATTTCGTGGTGGAGATGGACGCCGATTTCTCCCATCAGCCGCGGTATATTCCGGAACTGCTGAACGCCGCCCGGGAATGCGGCGTTTCGGTAGCTTCCAGATGGATGACGCAGGCCGGTATCTGCGGCCGTCCTGCCTACAGGGACATCTTGAGTCTGCTTGCGCGATTTGTCTGCCGGTTCTTCCTCGGGATGCGCCTGAGCGATCCCACTTCGGGTTTCCGCTGTTTCAGCCGCAGGGCGCTGGAATCGATAGACTGGGACAGGATTATTTCCACCGGACCCTCCATAGTGGGGGAAATTATACTTCTGCTTCAGGATAAGGGTTTTGTTTTCAGGGAGGTCCCGATAGTGTTCATGGAGCGGCGCTCCGGGCGGACCAAGCTAAATGCGTTAAAGTTATTGAGCGCGTTGTTCGCTCTCTTCAAGGTGAAATTCAGATTATGGGCAGGCATATAATTCTTATAATAATTTTTGCGTTGCTCGCTTTCGCCAGCGCGGTCCCCGGCGATTTTATACTCGACGATTACATCGTGATCGTGAACAACAGGATAGTGGCGTCTCCGGACCGGATCGGCAGCCTTTTCAACAAGGATGCTTATTTGAGCGGCGCGGACAAAGTGCTTTTCGACCGGGGAAGCGCGGAATTCGGGGCCGGGGAGGCGACCTACAGGCCGGTTGCCACTTTCAGTTATATGCTGAATCACGCTTTATGCGGAAGCAATCCCGTATGTTTCCGTTTAACCAACGTGCTCATTCACGCGGCCAACGGCGTTTTGCTTTATCTTTTGCTCCTGGCGCTTTTCGGCATCCCGGGTTTTTCCCTTTTGTCGGCTTTGATCTTCGTCGTCCATCCTTTGAGCGCCGAGGTCCTCTGCTGCAGCGCGTTCAGGCCGAATCTTCTCGCTTTGTTCTTTTCCTTGTCCTCACTGATATTTCATCTGCGTTCCGGTAAAAAGGGGAAGGCCGGGGCTCCCGCGGCGGCCGTTGCCGGTTATTTTCTCGCTATGTTCTCCAAGGAGACCGCGCTTTTCCTGCCTGTCGCGGCTGCGTTTTGCGACTTTCTGCAGGGAGGGCGGAGACTTCTCTTTGAACGCCTGCGCGTGTACGCCTTTTATGCGGCTGCCGCCGTTCTGTTTCTCATAGTCTATCTGTTCCTTATGCCGCCGCAGCAGGCGGTAATGCAGGGCCCCTTGATGGTCGGGAACAATCTTTTCAGGATGTTCGATATTACGGCTTTTTACCTGAAAGATCTTTTTGTGCCGGTAGATCCGCTTTTTATCTTTCCGTTCCAGTTGAAACACTCTTTGCCCAGGGCAGTTTGCGGGGCGTTTATATACGCCGGCCTGTTATACGCGCTTGTCCGTTTTCGCAGGATGCCTCCTCCGTTTTTTTTCGGCCTGCTATGGTTTTTTCTCTGGCTTTTTCCGATGAATAACTTTCTCTACGCCTTCCGTGTGCCGGTGGCTTACAGGTATTTGTATCTGCCGCTGGCCGGGTTCGCGGCTGCCGCAGCATACCCGCTTTGGCTGCTTTGGTCCGGCCGCGCGGCTTTGGGTAACAAACTGCGGTATGTGCTGCCGGGGGCTTTTATCGCTTATTTGCTGGTGCTGGCGGTTTTTTCCAATAACAACTGGAAGAACGAGACCAACCTTTATCTTTCCCTTGAGCGCAAATACCCGGGCTCTCCCTTCAGCCAACTGGGTATGGGGACAGTATTGACCAGGTACGGCCGGTTCGCGGAAGCTAAGATAAAACTGGAAAANNACGATCTTTCGGTGGTTTACCGGACGCTGAGTATCATATATCTGCGCCTGGGCGAATACGGGAAAGCGGAGGAGATGTATTTGAAGACTCTGGAGATGTTTCCTGCCGCGGGCGCCGTCTGGGGTGAACTGGGCGGGTGTTACGCTCTGCAGGGAAAGTATGATCTCGCGCTGGAATCGTTGGACAGGGCGCAGGAGCTGTCTCCCGGCAGGGGGACGTTGTCTTTCAAGAAAGGCATGGTTTATCTCCTTAAAAAGGACGTGGAAAAAGCCGGGGACCAGTTCGCTCTGCTTAGGAGTTCCTCCGAGGGGCCGGAAGATCTCGCGGAAACGGAATATTATCTTTTACTGGAAAAAGCCGGCAAGAGCGTTTATAATTCTCTTTCTGGGGCCGAGTCGAAACTGCTTGGGTTTATCTGGAAAGGGGAAGATTTATGAAGAGAGGTTTCTTGTTTGCCGGACAGGGGGCTCAGTGCGCGGGCATGGGGAAAGAGTTGTTCCACATGTTCCCGGAGAGCAGGGATATCTTCGAGAGGGCCGATAAAGCGCTCGGGTTCTCCCTCTCGCGGCTTTGTTTTGAAGGCCCTATGGAAGAACTGACCTTGACACGCAACTGCCAGCCGGCGGTATTAACGGCCAGTATCGCGGCCTTTGCGGCATTTAAATCGGTCGGGAAGCAAAAAGGGATTGATTTGCGTCTTGATTCGGGGGATTTTTCTGCCGCGGGATTGAGCCTGGGTGAGTATTCCGCTCTGGTAGCGGCCGGCGCAATGGAGTTCGAAGATGCGGTGAATCTGGTCCGC
>DIEK01000129.1 GCA_002418595.1 Candidatus Omnitrophica bacterium UBA5776
GCCGAGTATATCCTTTTTCTTTATGCCGGTCATTTCTTCCAGCTCGCGGTTCCAGGCTATCACACGCTTGTTCCCATCGATAACCAGAATAGCGTCCGGGAAGAATTCAATGATATCCAGCAGCTGCTGATGCGCGCACCTAAGGCTTTCCTGTATNNACTGTATTTCAACGCAGTGTTTCTCGGAAGCCTGCAGCGCGACGAATTTATCGCTCAGGGACTTTAATTGACGCCTGGTCTTTTTACACGTCGTTTTTCTTACCATATACTCCCGTCTTGAGTCTACCTTCCGCCCGGGACAAGCTTTTCGCCTGTCTCCGCGACCTGTTTTCTCAACTCCAGTATGCTATTCTCCAGGCGCTGAGATGAACCGGCAACCGCAACGTTAGAATCCGCCACTCTGGCATTTTCTTCCGACAACTTATCTACCGCTTTCACCGTCTTCTCCAGGCGCAATATAATAAATGCCAGAAGCAAAGCTATGAGCGTAAGGATTACATTGGTGTACTTCATATCTTCTCCTTCCCGGTCATTTTATCACGGCCGGCGCCGCAGGGCCGAAATGGTTCGTCCGCGCCGCCCAAGAAAACAGATAGCGGCAATGAGCCCCAAGATAGCGCATATAATCGGGCCGTTCAGAAAGAGGCTGAAGATAAGCCCTTTTCATATCTAAAACCCTGCGTTCGCGGCAAGAAAGCAGTGGATGCAAAATCAGAGCCACGAGCAAGACGTTGGTAAAAACCAGATCTCCAGAAAGATAGATAAAGATGTGGCGGGCGTAGCGGAAGATAAAATAACGCGGGAAATAACCGGCTGTAGATAGGCTTATTAACACCGCTCCCAGCAAAACCTGCCACTTGAATATACGCTTGAATAACTTTATTCAGCATACTTTATCCCGTGGCTGGTTTTATAAGTATACCACAAAATACCCGCAAAGGAGCAAATTTTTAAAAAAATCCCCCGGCATCTGCTCCAATATATTTGCTACTTTTAGATCATTTCCCGCTCTTCCAGCAGGAAGGCTGATATACCAGGACCGTAATTACGCCCGCGATAACAAACTCCACAAGGTTGAAGAAGAACCATCCGGCAGCGAGCTGAAACGGCAAGGGGTACACCACATACTGGCCGAAAACACCGATCAAGCTGAAGAAAAGCCCCATCAACAGTCCGTAACGCACGCCTTCTGCTATTCCCCTATTTTCTCTGCCGAAGGTAAAGATATAAACAAACAGGAACGCGGTAAGGTAATCCAGCACTATCATTATCCAGGCCTTATCCTCAATGTTCGGGCGCCACAAACCGCAGACACTTTCGTATAAATGTCTCAGGAATACACCGTGAATGATCCCGTCAAGGATTACAAACGAGACGAATATAAAAAAACTGGCCAGGAAAAGCTTGCGCATTGACGCCTCCTTCTTTTTTAGAGTCCGCGGCCGATATTCCGCGGGCCCATAGTTAAAACCGATTTCATGCTCCCGAATTCGGTATATCGCGAATATAGTAAACGAAAAAATGCAGAAATATGAAGCACACACCCGCTGGGAAAGGCAAAAAAAAACGGTTACGGCGTGTTACCTGTTGTTTTCAAGTTCCACCGTAACCGTTTTGAAGAGAAACTCTACACCTAACCCAAATATAACACAGTCCCTCGGAGTTTTCAAGGGCTCTGGACAAAAAATCACGAGAATTTTGCATTTTTTCCGACGTAATCGAAACACTTTTCATATTTGGCCTAACCGGCTGTAAAACAACCAACTAAATACTTTCATAAACATTTCCAGCCCCGTTGATGCCGGATTTTTCGCTCTTCATTTAATACACTCTACTATTTCCGCGGAAATTCCGTATTTTCCGGCCGGAGATATCAGATAAAAACCGCTCACTTTACCTTTCAACACCTCCGTCAATTCCAGTAGTATTTTCTTCCCTTCTTCTATTGCCCGCTCTTTATCGGATATCTCCATTCTTTCCCTGATGTTCAAGGGAACGCTCATCCCGGGGACCTCATTATGCAGAAATTCCGCGCTTTTCCTGCTTAATAGAGGCAGGATACCGAAATAAACCGGCACGCCGAGTTTCATAATGTCCCGCGCCGTAGAAACGGCCTTATCTTTGTCGAATACCGGCTGAGTAAGCACGAAATCCGCTCCCGCTTCTATCTTTCTCTTCAGCCGTTCCAGCTGTCCGGATATGCTGTCGAAGTTGGGATTGAAAGCCACTCCTACGCTTATGCGCAACCCCATCTCTTTACGCATATTATCTATAAGAGAAACCAACTTTATCGAATTCAGGTCGAATACCGATGAGGCGGCGGGATGACTCCCTAAAGAAGCCGGATCACCGGTTACAGCCAGGACTTTATCCAGTCCGAGCGCGCAGGCGCCCAGCAGGTCTGATTGCAAACCGATCAAGTTCCTGTCCCTGCAGGTGTAATGAAAGATTGTGTCTATATCCGCCTGCTTTTTCACCAACCCGGCGGCGGCTATGGAGCTCATGCGCACCTGAGCCAGGGGATTCTCGGGAAAGCTCAACAATTTCGCGCCTCGTGACTTGAGCATCAACGCTGTATCAATAAGTTTCTCCGCGTCCGCGCCTTTGGGAGGAAGGACTTCCACGATAACCGTGATCTGCTTGTCTATCACCGGCCTTTCCCGCAGCGGCTCTGCCGGACGCGATTCCTGAACGGACCTCGCTCTTGACGCCGGTTTAACCCCTTTCAGTTTCTGCGCGGCCAGGCGTATGTATTCCGGCGTGGTTCCGCAGCATCCGCCCACGATATTGGCGCCGGACTGTGCAAGTTTCAGGGCGTAAGAAGCGAAATATTCCGCCGAATCGAAATACATGGTCCTGCCGTCCACGATCTGCGGATAACCGGCGTTGGGCTGGGCAGAAATGTATTTTCCGGTAAGCTGCGCAAGACGCTTCACCGCTTCCAGCATCGCCGCAGGCCCCTGTCCGCAATTCGCGCCGATAACGTCGGCTCCCGCGGCGGAGAGAACCGAAACCACAGAAGAAATGCTGTTCCCGAAACCGGTACGCAGGCCGTGGAGAAAAACCATCTGGCATATTACAGGGATACCTGGCGCAGTATCCCGGCAGGCGGAAAGCGCTATACGGATATGCTCAAGACTGGAAAAAGTCTCCAATATAAAACAATCCACCCCGCCTTCGGCCAGGGCTTGGGCCTGGACCTTGTAAATATCGTATATCCGGCCCGCGGAAAGCTCCACCTCCGGGGGATTCCTGCTTAAAGGCCCGATGGAACCGGCGACAAAAACGCCTTTTCCTGCCGCGGCCTCAACCGCCAGGCGCGCTCCGGATAGATTTATCCTCCCGGCCTCTTTTTCGCGGCCGAAGGCTTCCAGTTTTGCGGCGTTGGCGCCGAAAGTATTGGTCTCGATGATGTCGGCGCCGGCGGCGATGTATTCTTCGTGTAAGCGCGAGACATGGACCGGGTCAACGATATTAAGGCTCTCGTAACAGGACTCCGGGGCTATGCCGCGGCTGTGGAACATAGTCCCGGCCGCGCCGTCGCAGATAAGAACCCGCTCTTTCAACGCTTCAAGTAAAGATGTTTTAGTCATCGTAATGGATATTCATCAAGCCGGACAAAACGCAGCCCGCGTCTTTTCAACAGTTCCAGGGCATCCATAACTCCCACCGCCGTCTCCTTCTCGGGATGATTCATGTGCGCGATTATTATATCACCGGGCCGCGCCGAAAGAAAAGCCTCTTTTACCTGCCCCCGGGAATAAGACGCCCCCTTGTCACCCAATACGCTGAAACCCACGCAGTTGTAACCGAGCCTTTCCACGACGGCCACGGCCTTCTCGTCGTAATACGCTGTGCCGGAACGGTAAAAACGCGGGCGGCGGCCGGTAAGCCGCCTGATCTTCTCGGCATTCCCCTCCACCTCGCTCCGGATCTCGACGGGGCCGGATGTCCCCTTGATCCCGTAAATCGACCTGCCGTTTACGGAACAGGGCTTATGCAGCATACCATGGTTCTCTATCTCGAAAAGGGGATTTTGCGATAAGGCGAGGAATTCCGAAGGGTATTTATCTATCCAGCGGGCGTTTATGAATAGAGTGGCGGGGATCTTCTCGCCGATAAGATAATCTATCAGTTTCGAATCGTAACCGTCGCCGTAAGAACCGCAGGCGTCAAAGGTAAGAGCGATCACCGGTTCCCGGGTATCAAGACCGGTCTTGACCCCGGAGGCGGTCTCGGACCATTCAAGCGGGGGCGCGAGAAACTCCGGTTTGAACAGGATCAAGGCCGCGAAGAGCAGAAAGGCGGAAATTACCAGAAGTAGTATCCTCCCCGTCTTCCTCATAACGAAGCGGGTTTGGATTGAAAGATACTTTCGCGGTGTTTGCGTATCAACTTCGCCCCGGGGCCGATCGTAACGATTTCCTCGACGTCTATTTTGTAAATTGGGACGTCCTCCGGGAAAGATATCTCGAAATTCTCGGAACGGTATTTGCCGGAGACCCCGGCGACGATCCGCTCCACGCAGAATTTCAATTCCTTCTCCTGCAGGATGTTCATCAATATGTCCGACTCCGATTTTTCTTGGACCTCATGCGCCTTGCCGAGGAACTGGTAAGCTATAAGAGCGTCGAGACAAAGGAAGCCGACCGCGACATTCGGATTCTTTTTCAGATTCAGCGCTGTGCGGCCGTTTTGGAAATCCGCGATGAAGATGGAATCCTCTTTCACTTTGACAAGGAATTTCGGCGCGACGTTCGGGCGTTCGGCGTCGCAGGTGGAGATATAAACAAACTCCTGTTTTTCCAGGAGGCCGCGTATTTCTTCGGAAATCAGATTATCTGACATACGACTTCTGTCCTTTCGGGGAAAACCGGCCGGCGGGATGCCCGGAGCGCGGATGTTCGGGGCGTCCGGAAATGGGATACTCCGGTCCCCGGTATTATTATAATGCCGGTCCGGAAGGCGGGCAACAGAAAAATGCTGTTTTCACCGCGGGACGACTTGACTTCCCGCGCCGGATTACGGGCCTGAAGGAGCTTCGAAGGGAGGCATCTTGCGGAGCGGCGGCCTGCGGCGCATCTTCTCCTCTATTTTGCGGTTAAAAGCCGCGAACTGCTCCGGCGTCAGTATCTTTTTGAGGTCCATTATACCCTGCAGGCGCGAATCCTCTTTCTCGGAAAGCAATGACTTTATGCGCTGCTGGATCCACATTACTTTTTCCATGTCCGGCTCGATCCCGGCAAGCTCGCGGCGCAGATCATCCCTGTTTTTCATCATATCAACCATCAGGCGGCGCACCTGCTCCATATGCTGCCTGCGGTTGTCCTCAATCATACGTATCTGTTCAGCGCTTAAATTAAGCTCTTTCGCCATCTCCCGAAAAGGGCCTCCCGCTTTTCTCTCAGTAGCCGTTCCCGGCGGCGCTTCCCCGCCGGAAGGAAGATAAGCGGCTCCGGAGAACATCCCGGAGGCTAGTAACGCGCAAACATAAAAAGCGATATTCATTCTCCCGCACATAAAGCCTCCTCCGCTTCTGCTCTTCATTCGAAAAACATCTCCTCGATATAGGAATACTCTCCTTGGTTCCTGCCGCTCATAGTATCGGAGAATCCCATTATATACGCCATATACTGCATCTTCTCGTCCTGAACGGTTCCGTTATAACCGCCGGAAGCGCCCGGTGGAGAAAAATGAAAGTATATCAAAAGCGCCGCGGCGACGCAGATGGAAACGCTCGACAGCGCCAGTAATGCCGGCCTGGGAACGAAGAAAAGCCTGGAGACAGCGGCGCGCAGGGAAAACGCGCGTCCCGGCGCGGGCTCCGGCAATTGTTCGCGTATCGCATCCCAAATTCCGGGAGGCACATCTTCCCGCTCAAGCCTTTGAAACGGCGCGACCGTCGAACTCTGGACAAGCGCCTCGAATTTCCGGCATTCCCGGCACGAGGAAAGATGCTCCTTTATCAGCCGCGCGTCCGCGTCGGTGACGGCCCCGTCCGCGTAATCGGTAATGATTATCTCCCTGATCCGTTCACAATTCATTTTCCAGCACCTCTTTTCTGACCGACAAAAGTTTTTCCCTCGCCCTTTTCAGCCGGGAACGCACCGCGTTCACGTCTATGGCGAGGACATCGGCCATCTCTTCGTAACTGAGTCCTTCCATGCTTCGGAGCACTATGCAGGCCCTTTGTTCCGGCGTAAGCATCCCGAGCAGGCGGTTTATCACGCCTTCGTTGTGCTCGCGTTCGCTCTTCTCGGCCATATAATCCCTGGAATAGGAACTGCCGAGAGCGTCGTCATATGCCACCGTCCTGCTTTTTAGACTGGCGTGCTTCTTTATGTAATTAAGCGAGGCGTTCACCGTCACGCGGTACATCCAGGTCCGCAAAGAAGACTGGTAACGGAAGCTTTTCAACTTATTATGCACGGTCACGAAAACCTCCTGGGTTATCTCCCTGGCGTCCTCCCTGTGACGGGTCACCCTTAAGGCGACGTTGAAAACGAAGCCGGAATAAGCATCGTAAATGTCCCGGAAAGCCTGCAAATCCCCGTTCGAGGCTCTCGCGATCACTTCTTCAGTCTGATTATTATGCATAAAACGCGTCTTCCCGCGCTGCGCGTATATTAGCTGGAATTTCATGCGGCTCACAGGCCGCGGTTTAAAGAATATTATTTACCGTACATCTCCTTCAACTGCTGGACGGAAGGAAACTTACGGTAAAACTCCCCCTGCGGCCCGATGAACCCGTCGTCCGTTTTCTTCAGCGTGACCTCGGTATAAGTTCCGCCGGCGTTGGGAATGTTCACACTGTATATCCCGGTGACCGCGGCGGTATCAGCAGCCGGGACAGCCGCCGCCTTGAAAACCTCGACCGGAGGCTCCGCAATCCGGTAAACCGGGTCATCGACAACCAGATACCCCTGTCTGCTCCTGAGGTAATACGTATCGTTGTAGTAGAAATAAGACCTGCCGCCTATTATTACGATCCTGTAGCCGCGGGGCAGGTATCTGACAACTGCACCGGCCGGCGGATCCACTATCGCGAACCCTCCTGGCCTCTTGCGGTAGAAATAGCCGTCGTCGAAATAATATTCCTGCCCTCCGTAAATGATCATTTTAGCCACCACGTCGGAAAGAAATGGAACTACTGTGCCGCGGTAAGGATGATAAGGACGATGATGTTCATGCCGCGGCGGCCTGGCAAAGGCTTCGGTTTGCAGCCCGCACAACAGCAGAACCGCGCAGGCGCTGGAAATAAATAACCCGGACATCACGCTTTTTCTCATATCTATCCCCCCTTTTTTTGCGCACCTAAGGTCAGCGATCAGAAACACTATCTTGCGCCGCCTTTCCGCGGTTTTGCGGCATGAGAAGGTGTTACCTGAACGCTATCTCTCATTAGACAAAGAGCCGGCCTCAAAAGTTACTTTGAGGGATAAAAATATTTACCGCGTCCTAACGCTGTAATCCGGCTTCCATTCGATAATTAGACAAGAAAAATAAGAAAAAGTTACTCTCGAGGAATAAGATCACAATGCCGCGGGGATGATTTCCTGAAATGAAACCCGGGGAACTTCAATTATCACCTTTTCCAAAGCCTCCCCATCAAGGAAGAGAAGATCGTTAATCGGTTACGATGCCGGTATCGTCAATCGTTTAACGTCTTTCGGCTTTAAGACGTCCCCGGGACCGAGAACCGAACGGGTTTCGTTACCGTTGCCGTTGCCGATATTAAAGCTCGTCTATCGTTTATCGGTTACGATGCC
>DIEK01000077.1:0-122 GCA_002418595.1 Candidatus Omnitrophica bacterium UBA5776
GGGCTGAACAGGCGCGGATGAAGGCGGAGGCTTTAGAAAAGGCAAGGGAAGAAGCGGCGTTAAAACGCGAAGCCGAGCAAAAGGCCGCTGAAGAGAGGCAAGCCGCCGAACAGGAACGGAAG
>DIEK01000077.1:201-3464 GCA_002418595.1 Candidatus Omnitrophica bacterium UBA5776
AAGCCGAACAAAAGGCCGCTGAAGAGAGGCAAGCCGCCGAGCAGGAACGGAAGAGACAACTGGCTGCGGAGCGGGCTGAACAGGCGCGGATGAAGGCTGAGGCTTTAGAAAAGGCAAGGGAAGAAGCGGTGTTAAAACGCGAAGCCGAGCAAAAGGCCGCTGAAGAGAAGCAAGCCGCCGAACAGGAAAGAAAGAGACAACTGGCCGCGGAGCGGGCTGAACAGGTGCGGATGAAGGCCGAGGCTCTGCAAAAGGCCAGAGAAGAGGCGCGGGAAGCCGCGGAAGAGAGACGCTTAGCGGAGAAAGAGCGCCGGAAAAGGCTGGCTGCGGAGCGCGCGGAACTGGCGCGGTTGAAGGAGGAGGCTTTTCAGAAAGCCAAGGCGGAAGCAGTGGCGAGAATCAAAGCGGAGCAAAAAGCGGCGAAGGAGAATGCGCAGGCTTTGGAAGCAAAACGGCGGAAAGAAACGCAGGAATAGGAGAAATAGCGATATACGCGGCCCAACCGGATATTGCTTCTAAACGCGGAACTTCTTAGATAATGGCGAGCTTTATATATAAGGCCAGAAATGTCCAGGGGGAATCTATTCATGGGATTATCGATGCCGCGGATGAAAACAAAGCGGCTTCAGCCATCGAACATCTAGGCCTTATCCCGATTCAAATATCACATAATACCGGTTCGTATTCCGGCAGCTTCATGCAATTCCGAATCAAACGGATATCCCGCCAGGAATTGCTTATTTTTACCAGACAGTTAAGCACTCTTATAGCCACCGGCGCTCCTTTGATAACGAGCATACAGAATGTCGCCGATCAGGCCCAAAACCCGAGGTTCAAACAGATACTTGGCAGTATTGTTTCTTCCCTGGAAAGCGGGGTAAGTTTTTCCGAATCACTGGCGCAGTATCCCGATATTTTCGGCGATTTATACGTGAGCCTTATCAAGGTCGGAGAGGCGGGCGGACTGCTGGATAAAGTCCTGGCCAGACTGGCTGAGTTGAGCGTTCAAGAAATAGACCTGCGCAGCAGGATAACATCGGCATTGGTTTACCCGGCGGTATTGGCTTCGGTGGCTTTCATCATCGTTAATTTCGTGCTGGTGGCGGTATTACCGAAATTCACCGCTATTTTCGAGGCGTCATCTGCCAAACTGCCTTTGCCGACCCGGGCGCTTCTGGGTTTGAGTTATCTGGCGCGGAACTACTGGTGGCTGATGGCGCTGGCGGCGGTTTTCATCCTTAACGCCCTGCGTAATTATTACCGAACGCCCGACGGGCGTAGATATTTCGATTCTTTGTTCCTGCGCCTGCCGTTGTTTGGCCCGTTGACTTTGAAAGTAATGGTCAGCCGGTTGGCCAGGTCTATCGCCGCCCTCACAAAGTCGGGCGTCCCGGTGCTGGAAGCGCTTACCGTGGTGGAAACTACCGTATCGAATGTGGTCCTGCAGAATATGATAAAGGACACGCGCGCAGCCATCTCTTCGGGGCAGAGTCTCACCGAACCTTTCAAGGCTTCGGGATTGTTCCCGCCGATGGTCATACAGTTGATCAATACCGGAGAGCGCACCGGCAGGCTGGACAAGATGTTCGACCAGATAGCGGATTTCTATGAACCCGAGATAGAATTCACTATCCGTAACCTCACCAGTCTTCTGGAACCTATAATGCTTCTGGTGATGGGAACGGTGGTCGTTTTTATCGCTTTATCCGTATTGCTGCCGATATTCAACCTGATAAGCGTTATAAAAAAATAGAACGGTGTAAAACCGGAACATACAACTTGAAGATATGAGGAGCGGATATATGAGAAAAACTGTCGAGACGCGCCCTTGCGCAGAAGCGAAAATGACGACATCCCGCGCGTTCACCCTGCTTGAACTTTTGATAGTGATTTCCATAATCGCGATACTTGCCAGCACGGTGATCCCCAATTTTATCGGTTTCGATACGGAAGCTAAACTTTCCGCAACCATAACCAACCTGAATACTTTGCGGACGCGCATAACGATGTACCGCGCTAAAGAGGGGGAATACCCGGTTTCGTTAAACGACCTGCTTACCAAGACTTACGAAGATATGGGCGTCCAACAGCCGTATCTCGACAAGATTCCCGCGGAGATGATCTCCTCGAAAAGCGGTAATAATTCGGTCGTGGATATGAAAAGTGACGAGGACCTTTCCGGAGAGGGCGGCTGGGCCTATTATAGCGATAAAGCTAAAGTAATGGTCAATGTTACGGAACCGCTGGACGGCAAATGGGGTAAAAGCAAAGGGCAGGTGCCGGCGGAATGGTGAAGCTACCCGGGGATGCGGGCAACCGCGGCGCCGTCTTGATGCTGGTGCTTGTGGTGATCTTTACCATATCCATAATGGGCGCCGTGCTGGTGGTTCTTTTCTTTAACGTCTTGACGTTGAGCGGCATCGAACTGGACAGGACAAGGGCGCTGTATTTGTCCGAGGCCGGAGTTTCTATGGCCGTGTCTGTGCTTAAATCGCGGGCCGGCGAGGTGAGGACCTCCGGCGCGCAGTCTAAGGAGGCCGCGGACGGCTCTTCGCGCGGGGAAAAGATAATACCCGTAACCGAACTGGGAGGGGGATATTTCGAAGTTTACAACGATTACGCTCAATCTACGATAATATCGATAGGCGTAAGCAACGGGGTAAAAAGAGTGATCCAGGTAAAATACAGCGCGTTCTAAAGATGAAGATGAAAAAAGGATTCACTTTCGTCGAGATACTTA
The DNA here is from genome assembly GCA_002418595.1 of Candidatus Omnitrophica bacterium UBA5776. Classification (GTDB taxonomy): domain Bacteria; phylum Omnitrophota; class Gorgyraeia; order Gygaellales; family Profunditerraquicolaceae; genus Undivivens; species Undivivens industriae. The sequence goes on from DIEK01000077.1 coordinate 2,942, forward strand.
TAACGCTCGCTATCACAGCGGTTTTTTTCGTTCCCATGATGCAACTTTTCTCCGGCGCCGTTTATTCGGTGGCGATCTCGGAGGAAAAGGTTACGGCGGTAAACCTGGCGCGCTGGGAAATGGAACGGGTCAAGAACCTCAATATAACCAAGACCGGGTTAAAAAAGACCGGCGACCTGTGGATCCCGGAATTATCGGAGCCGCCGTTTGAGATAAACAATAATAAATGGAGGGTCCTGCGCAGAATAAAACCGGAGAGTGATCCTTTGGAAGTAAGCGTCGAGGTCTATAAGAGCGAAGACTTGAAGACCCCGTTGGCCTCGGTGGTCACCTTGATCGAGGATAATATATGGATATGAACATTCCGGCCGGGGCGAAGGGGCCGATGTCTTTTTCGGTTGAACGGCAGTCTTCACGCGGGTTTACTCTGCTGGAGCTTATTGTCGCGTTGTCCGTATCCGTGATGATCGCCTCGGCGTTGTATTTCAGCTTGAAGACGGCGCTGGAGAGTTGGGCTGTTTCG
>DIEK01000051.1 GCA_002418595.1 Candidatus Omnitrophica bacterium UBA5776
AACGAGTCGTGGCAGTATTCGGTTTAGAAAGGAAAACAGGGATTTATCTTCTGGCCGGAGGCGATTTCGTCCCCCTCGCGGCTTTGACGGCAGGGAAAAAAGCGTATACGGGAAAGATTATCAGCGTCAATCTCGATGAAGATAGCCGGGGGAATGATATCACTCCGGAGACAATGAACAACGCGGCGTCTCAAACAGCGGGGGCCTTGAGAAACGGTATCTCCGGACTGTTCGACAGCGAATATAATTCTAAAGATAAAAGTATCCGTTGCTTCGGCCCATTCATCAATATAGCGGTTGATGCGAGAGAAGTCGGAGTTATAAAAGAAAAACTGGCGCGATTAAAAAAGAACGGAGATTTGAACGATGAAAAGCCCGATTATTTAGTTTTAAAAGGTCTCGGTTGGCTGGACTTGTCCGGGAGTCTTGATATTAAAGAATACGTTGCTGATTTGCTCAGAAGTATCGTTAAAAAAGACGGGTTGATCATCGTTTGGACGTTACCGAGGGTGGAGGCATACGGAAAAGTCGGGGATCGGATTGTGCGCGTAGATATGAGCCGGATCAGTTCGACGGATCGCAAAGTTACCGATTATGCAAAGAAGAAATTGCGGAGTGCCGGCATGTTTACTTCTCGGAGATGTGTTTGGACAGGAGAAGTGATATGGGCGGGAGAACATGGACGCATGGTGCTGCCTGCTTTTTCGGTGAAGATATATAGAAACGCGCCTCCCAATGCGGACGGGAAAGAACATCTTGACGGCGGCTGGAAGGACAGGCTGCCGGGGCGCGCGTACGCGGAAAGAATGAGCATTCGAGCGCGCTGGGCCTGGATACACGCCGCAAGGTTCTTTATTCCGGCGTTTATCGCGGGGGCGCCTTTCTTTCCTTATTTCGTTCTCTCCGGAGCGGCTTATGCGGCGGATTTCGTGGTCGTGCTGGCCGGTTACATCCTGGCGATAAGTTATCCCGGGTTACTCGCCTCTTTTGTGGCCATTACCGGCCCCGGCGGATTGAACTTGAATGCCGGCCAGAAAACAAAAGGAGTGCGGCAGGCGCTGCTTGTTTCGGTTTTGATAGGGGGATTCTTCGTCTTTATAGGATATACCGGAGCGGTTGTCAGTCCTTCCGCGTTGGGAATGTTGAAGATCGTAAGCGTAATATTGCTGTTTATATACATCACTCCGCATATCCCTATTCCCCGGGCATTCGTTTTTATTCCTTATTGGATGATGCCGTTGGCGTTTCCTTTGATCGCCGGCCCGGCGCTGTTGGTCAATACCTTTGTATCTCTGCAATTATACGGGGCATACTTGACGGTTGCCGCTCTATCTGCCGGTATGGTCATTACGTATTTTGTGCTGGATCTGGTAAAGAATTGGGAAGCGGAAGAAATCGAGAAGAAACGGCAGAAGTTATACTACAGAGTCATAGAGGCGTTTGGATACGGTTATTTATATCTGCTGATGGTTTACAGTCTTAATTCCGCGGCGAAGGATCTCGGGATATGGAATGAGCATATGTTGGAATATGAATATATACTTTTGGCAGTGATCGCGGCGGTGTATGCGGTATATAAAATCGTTTCCTGGAAAAGGAATAAAAGAGCGGCGAAAGAAACGACGGATTGGGAGGGAACGGATAAGGACGGCGGGATACAAGACGACACGGTAAAAAGGGATAATGATGGAGAGTTGCCCGTCGGACTGGAGCCCGGTATCGAGCTATCAGGCATAGCCGGCGCAGAGGAGAAACTGCGGAAGGTGTTGTATACGGCGTTTAGGTTAGGATTCCTGAAGGCGGAAGATATATCTATTCTTTCCATGGAAAGCGTCAAGCCGGTATTGGAAGACAGAATGACTTTCCGAGCCTGGTTGTCATATATATGTTCCCCGCATACTCTGCTTGTGGTTTCCTTGCTTCTGTTTCTTGAGTGTTTCAAGATAGTATATTCGTTCTCCGGACTGCTGGATATTATGATCCAACTGTGTATAGTCCTGTTAGTCGCTATTCCATACATTATACGTCTGAATGATTTTGGGAGTATGCGCCACTGGTCCGCCATTTACGATATTATCTATGCCAGGTACTATTTACGCAGTTTAGACAAGGAGAACCTGTCGGAGAAGGCGGCCGAGGTTTCCTTAAGAGATTATCTAATGGCGGATCCGGCAGTGCTTTTCGGGGAAGAACCCTCTGCCCTGGATGAGAAATCAATGAGAAAGTTAGAGAGTGATAGTCCCGAGCATTATAGTGATATTCTCAACCTGGCGCTGGCGGCTTTAGGAACGAATGAATTCTCCTTTAGAGCAAAAGCGGTTTTATTAAGGCTATATAAAAAAACATGTATAGAAGAGAGGGTCTCTTTCAACAAGGAGTTTGATCTTGATTCTAGTCTGTATTCCGAGTGTTTTTGTGATATCCTTAAACGAATGACCTCCTGTGGGTTGCCGTTTTCCGGAGTGCAGGCGATGATATTTGATATCTCCCGTGAAGCGGGGATCGAGAGCTGGATGGTAAATGTAAAAGGCATCATGGGGTCTCCGGCCGATCACGTCAGGAGGGCAGAAACGTTCATTACAAAAATGGATAGAGAAAGCCTGTTGAACGGCTATTACAGGAACACACAATGGAAACGGTTCGTTTTATGCTCTTTAATTCTTACCCACAATGATTTTCCGTTTAATGATGGAGCGCGCTACGCGTCTCTGGTACTTAAAATTCTTTGCAGCGGCAGGTTAGTGCCGTATGAATCCAATGTGCACGGGGATTCCAGTTATCGCTTTAATGAATCTTTGATAAGCAATTATACCAAGGGGTATCTGTTGGGGATAATAGTGCATGAGCACGTCCATAATAAAATATCCTGTCAGAAAGGACTGTTTGAGCGTATTCTGTCACAATGGGGGTTTTCTTCTTGTCCAACCGCCGCTGCAGAGGAGATGTTGGGGGATATATTTGCTTTGGGTTTTATGGAAAAACGAGGTTGGGAAAAGGAAGTGCATA
>DIEK01000036.1 GCA_002418595.1 Candidatus Omnitrophica bacterium UBA5776
GGCGGCGTTCTTGAACGCGCGCGCGCGCGGTTTTTTCTTGGTCAGCGAGGCGTCGAGATATATCTCGGCCAGATGTTCGTAGATATCTTTCTTTTCCATAATCGGCATATTTTATATATCACAAAAGCCAGCGGGTGTCAACTCTTTACCCGGGGTTGGCATAGAGAGAATGTTTAAGATAGCCGGGCGGCTGTTTCCCGATGATGACGTAAAAATTGGAAAGATGCAGGCGGTAAAGCCGGTCAAAATCGTGTTGATAATCACCGTACCACCAGAACCAGTCGCTGCCTTCGCAGATCATCATCTGTTTCCATGCGGCTTCTCTGGTTTTTTCATCCGCGGCTCCCGAGGAGAGGAACGTTTCCATTTCTTTTCTCGCCTCCGCCAGGTATTCCCAGGCCTTGTTTTTATAAGGGTTCCCTATCCACTTAGCGAATTCCCCGTATATCCAGGAGCCGGCCGCCAGGCGGCGTATCTTGCTTTCGGGAGTATTCTGCCGCAGATAATCCTCCACCGTCACCGTCCTGATCATCTTGCTGTCCGACAGGCGTTCATAAAGCAGGTTAAGAAACGGATGCCCGTCCTTCTTGTAATACTCCCAGGCATTTTCCCCGTCCATGGCTATTGTTACCAGTATATCCCTGTCCTTGAAAGCCTCCGCCGTGTTTTCCAGATGGCGCATAAAATCGCTCACCGCGTCTTTCGGGTCCCATTTATGGTAAGTGAAACCGATCAGGTCGGAAAGATTCCTGTCGCGGAAGGTCATATGGATGCTTCCCTCCTCCCTTTCCGCGGTATGCATCCGGTAGAGGAGCGCTGTATCCCTTTTCTTGCGGCCGAAAGAGCGGAAAAGCATCGCTTCGTCGCTCACTATCCACTTGATGCCGTTATTGATCAGTATGGGCAGGATATGGTCGCAGACCGCCTCTTCGGACGGCCACATCCCGGNNCCCGGCCGGCGGCCGGCCGAAGCGCCGGGTATAGAAAAGCACCGCTTCGGCCACCTGTCTCTCCGCGTCGCCGGGATATGAAAAGGCGCGCGCCGGCAGGGATACTTTATGATTGGCCTCTCTGGCGATGTTAGTGTTGTAAAGCAGCGGAAGAATAGGATGGTAATACGGGCTTAAGACCACCTCCACCTGGCCGCTTTCGGAAAATTTGCGGTAGGCGGGGATGATCTCCGCGAGAATGAGCGTCTGCTGTTCGAGCATAACCTTCTTGTCCTCTTCCCCGAAATGACGGCCTTTTTTTATGAGCGCTTTCAGCGCTGGCCGCTCCTGCAGGAACGTCGGGTCGAACCAGGCCAGATTGAACCACATCTGCAGGTCGCGGTAATCCGTAACGGAAAAATGCCTGCCCCCCTGTTTTTTAAGGAAGAGTTCGTAGTAACGCGGGTGGCCGGCTATGCAGTTTTCCGCGTTGATCATAAAGAAGTTTTCCAACAGGAAATTCTTTTCGCCGTCCGTGAGGCTTTCCGCCGGGCGCATCGTCATATCTATGAACTTGTCTTTTACAGAAGAATCCACGAAAGACTCGACCTGCTCCAGCAGTGAAGGGACAAAGTTGAAGGTCTGCCGCACGCGCGGGTATTTGGCGAGGATTTGCACCATATCCAGGTAATCCTTGATGCCGTGCAGCCTTACCCAGGGCAGTTCCGTCTCCCTGCTTAACAGGTTGACGTAATACGGCTGGTGCATGTGGTAAATGAAGGCCAGATTAAGCATAATATAGTAATATTCTTCTTATTTTTTTCCTTCTCTCGATGGAAGGAATAAGCAGGAGTAATGCGCTTAAAAAAACCCCCCGGGAGAATAGCTTCTTCTCCCGAGGGGTTCCATTGATATGCCTGCTCTTAGAAGGAGACCTTCATTGAGCCGATCACCTGCGTCGCCGTGCGGTCGTTACTGCTGGCGAACGCTTTTCCGCAAGCGAACATTCCGGCGGTCAGGCCGAACTGCACGTCTTCGGTGTAATCGTAGGTTGCGGTGATGTCCAGGGCATTGCCCAGGGACGTCTTATCATTCATCTCATAATATGCTGAGGAACTACTCCCAAATGGGCCATAGCTTGAGGATAAGGTAGTAACTTTCTTATCAAGCATATAGTAACCATAGACTGCCGACAGGGAAAGGTCTTCCATCGGCTTCAAACCGCCCTTGACGTTAATTACCTTCAGATTGCTGAAAGGCAATATGGCATAGGCGATATTATTCAACGCCTGGTCATAATACATTGAATCCCAGGCCTTGTTCTTGCCTTCGCTGGGGTCCTTGTCTCCGGAGAGATAGGTGTAGCTCAATCCGAGATTAGGCTTCATCGAAACGTCGGCAAAGGTGTAATCGGCCATAGCCTGCATTGCCCAGGCATTGCGGTGCGTGCCATTTGACCTGGAGTTGCCGTTCTGATAAGCGATCTCCACGGATGTATTCAGGTTCTCCACCAGTTCTGCCGAAAGCAGGGTGCCCAGTGTGTTGACCTTATCGTTCTTATCCAAACTGGAGTCGTTCTTGCTGAACAAATAAACTTCAGCCTTAGCGCCTTTGGTGCCGAAATCATAGGCGGCATTGACGCCGTAGAGATCGACATCGTCATTCACGTTGATATCTCCTTCGTCTATTTTGGCATAGAAGGTATCCACCACCAACGGGTCGTAGTTCAAGGTCGCCCTCAACGCGTCGAATGACTTGCGCGCGCTTAAGTCTCCGGGTACGGTGTTCAGGACCGAAGAGTCGTAGGTGTTGGTAGCGCCGACTATCAAGGCGTTGCCGAAACGCAGTTCCTGTCGCCCGATCTTCAACGAGAGAGGCGAATAAAGGAACTCTTTCAGCGTAACGTATGCCAGGTCGAGATCGATATCGCTGGAAGCGTTATTCTCCGCCGACCAGATTCTTTCATTGATCAGTCGCAGAGTGGCCGTGACGTTGTCCGTCAGGTCGCTGTCGAGTCTGACCCTGGTCTGGGTGACAAAGAAACTCCCTTGATCATTCTCTTTGTCTCCTGTTCCGCCGTTGGAAAGGTCGAAATTGCTCCTGGCGACCCCCAGCACGGTTATGTCACCGCCGACCTTGACGTTCTGGACTTCAGCGTAAGCGCTGCCGGCGAGCCCGGCTACCAAGGCCAAGCACAATAAAACCGATAAACGTTTAATCATTTCTGTTTCCTCCTTTATCGAGATGAATAATGGCTGCCTTTATAATATGAACTAGGCTTTTGTTTGTTGCTTCCTAGAGAATTACGATCTATGCTTATATCACCGGATTGGCTTGATCTCAGGCATATAGCGTGTCTTCACCTCCTTTTCGCCCATAAAGTGAAATCAACTCCAGTGGTATAGTCCTTTTCTCACTCTTTTATCATATATCTAATATAGTGTCAAGTTTTTTTTGCCGGTAGCTTTCCCTATTCCGGGGACACAATACTTAATTAAGGGTTCCCTCCTTGCGACACGAGGTCATTTCAGCAATTCATTATTGCTTTCTGTGCGTTTGTATATGTCGGAAGCCCCCTTTTTAGAAGCATTCTTGGGGGATTTCGGCCCCAGCGATATGGACGCTATTATCGTACTCCCTTTAGGAGAAAGGGTTATGATACAAGTTTCGTTTTCTTTCTCGAAATTCATTATGGTATCGCCGTATTCCACCATATTCAGCAGGATCCATTTATAAATAGCCATTTGTTCCTTAAAAAAGCTGTTTATGAGGTCTCTGTTGCCTTTCCCGCGGTACTTCAACACCGCCACCCGCACGTTTGCGCTCTCGAAGAAATAGGATTCTTTAGGCATAAGCTTGAAACCGGCCGGCACCGGGACGTCATTGAACTTGAAGATATTCTGCGGTTCCACCATTTGCGTATCCGAATTTTTCATACTGCCGTAGTTATCGGTGGCGCATCCGGCCGCCAGAACGGCGCATAACGACATACCCGCAACAAGTATCCCCGTGGTTTTATTGCGCATCTTACCTCCTCTTTTTCGTGCGTGACATTTTTTCGATAAAAACTGCGGTCCGGGAGCGGATTTCCGCTATAAGACTCCTGCTTAACCCCGCAGATACGGCATTAGCGGTGACCTGCTCCGGGCTGATGATATCCTCAGGAGAATGACTGTCCGTGTTTAAAATAAGCTTTGCCCCGTAAAGCAGGGCCTGTTTTACGACATGGCGGTTTGTTTCTTTGTGCCCGCGGCGCGTGGTGATCTCAAGGAATATCCCTTTTCGCGCCGCCAGGCGCGTGTCTTCGGCGGTTATCATCCCCGGATGCGCCAGGATGTCTATATCTGCCGTGAGCGCGGCGCGGTTAGTGCCCTTTATTACCGGCTCCGCCGGGGTCTCCCCGTGGGCCACTATCACCTTGATACCCTGCCTGCGGGCGTAAGCGGCCAACGGTTTGAACTGTTCAGGCGGTAAATGCGTCAGTTCTATGCCCGGCAGCACAATGATAGACGAATTCTTCGGCCATTTGCGAGTAAAAGCCAGCACTCCGGAAACCGCCTGTTTAATGTTGCTGTAATCGGCGTGGTCGGTTATCGCTATGGCTTTATACCCGGCTGCGGCGTATCGCACGGCGATCTCCGAAGCCAAGAGTTCCCCATCGCTCAATATGGAATGACAATGCAGATTATACATAATCTATGAAAACTCGTCTATCGTTTATCGGTTACGATGCCCGTATCTTAGTCTTACGTCTTTCGGTTTTAAGCCGTCACCGTGACCGA
>DIEK01000034.1 GCA_002418595.1 Candidatus Omnitrophica bacterium UBA5776
GGCTGGATACTGGCAGGGGCGTTCCTGTTGGGCGGAGTTATCGTCGCTGTCTTTCTCCCGCCGCATCTGAAACCTCCGGTATCGGAAAATGCTTTATTGATTTCCAGCAACAATCCTGTTAGAATAGCCTATAATCTTTCCGCCGGCAGCAAGGAGTCGTCCACGTTATACCTGAACGGCGTAAACCTGCGCTCATACAAATCTTTGGTGCTCAACGTCAGATCCGACGCCCCGGCCGCTTCGATGCCGGCTATCGCCGTCGAGATACTGAATAAAACGGGCGAGAAAGGCCTCGTTTACATAAGGGACGCCGGAAGAAAATGGCGGGAATATGAAATACCGTTCTCTGATTTTAAACCGGGGTTGAGCGACTGGTCGCGCGTCGAATCCCTTACATTCATAGTGGAAGAATGGAATGCCCCCATAAAAAAAGGGGTTGTCTATATCGATAACATAAGGTTCCTTCGCTGAGCAAACCTAAAGGGGAGGGCGCACAAATGAGGATCATTTCGGTTACCAACCAGAAGGGCGGATGCGGCAAAACGACAACGGCTGTCAACCTTTCCGCGTGTCTGGCGGCAAACGGCAAGAAAGTGCTTTTGATAGATCTCGATCCCCAGGCGCACGCCACTCTCGGGTTGAATATCCGCGCTGAAGCCTGCATTTACAACGTCCTTTCCAAGATCTCCGTCAAGAAGACCCCGCTGGAAGGAATAATAAAGAAAGTGACTCCCGGTTTCGATATCGCGCCCTCCGGCATCGTGCTGAGCACTCTTGAGCAGGAGCTGGCCGGCGAGATAGGAAGAGAGTCCCGCCTTTGGGAGGTCCTGCAGGAAAATAAGCAGCTTAACCGCTACGATTATCTGATCATAGATCTTCCGCCGAACCTCGGCATACTTACGGTCAACGCCATACGGGCCTCATCCGAAATAATAATCCCGGTGGAAGCCAGCCGCTTTTCGCTGGAGGGTGTAAACCAACTGCTGAAAATAATCGAGCTCATAAAAGACAGGCTGAACCACAACGTCTCTTACAAGATACTGGTGACAAATTTCGATTCCCGTCTGCGGCATTCCTTTTCCATGCTGGACAAGATAAAGGAATCTTTCAAGGGGAACGTCTTCGGCACCATCATCCACGTGAACGTGAAACTCAAGGAAGCGCAGAGCTACGGAACGCACATACTCAGTTACGACAAATACAGCCGGGGCGCCAAGGATTACTTCACTTTGTCCCGCGAGATGATATCAGGGAGCGTCAAGACTGACACCGCGGCGGACAACAAAATGGCCTCGCTTGACAAGCGCATGAAAGAAAGCATAACCGAGAATATGCCGCGCCTTAAGGAAGTGGTATTCTCGATGTCTTTCCCGGAGGCGAAAGAAGTGCACGTGGCGGGGGATTTCAACCGCTGGCAGGTCTCGGACAACAGCCGGATGAGCAAGAACAACGGGAGATGGTTCAAAAAAATGACGCTGGAGCCCGGCGCATACCACTACCGTTTCGTGGTGGACGGGACCTGGATGGATGACCCGGAGAACCCGCGCAAGGAAACCAATCCTTTCGGGCAGACGAATTCTCTGCTTAACATCAAATAGAAAAGGTTATACCGATGAGCGCCAAACCTGAACAGGAAAACGAGATACTGGAAGGCAAAATATACGCGGTTATGTCCTACTGGTTCTTTCTCTGCATTATCCCGTTCGTGCTGAAGAAAGACAACAAATTCGCGGTTTTTCACGGCCGCCAGGGCCTGGTTCTTTTCATATTTCTCTCCGCCGGGTTCCTGTTCAGCATATTGCCTTTGATAGGGGCGCTTTTCTATAAAATGACCCTGTTTATCTATATGTTGTGCCTGCTTTTTGGCACCGTGCAATCCCTGCGCGGCAAATACAGCAGGATCCCGTTTATTTATCAAGTATCTCAGAAGATCAATATTTAGTCGCAAGGTCCCGAAAAGACCGGGCTGATCCGCCTGCCCAAAGATAGGAATACCGCCACAGGCGCGTGTTTAGACCGATTTTTGAAGAGAAGGAGGGATTATATGAGACTTTCCGAGATCGAAAATAAAGCCAGGAAAATCGGAATCAAGAACACCTGGAGGTTTTCAAAGAAGGAATTAATCCGCACTATCCAGAAACAGGAAGGTAATTTCGACTGTTTCGATACTCCTGCCAAAAAATCCTGCGAGCAAACTCTCTGCTGCTGGCGGACTGACTGCGTAAAATAGTAAAATAATAACAAAGAAGCAGGGTTTGAACACACAAGCAGGCTAAGCAGGGGCAATACGGGGCAAAAAAAGCTAAAACCGGCCATAGAAACCTCGTCGTGGCCGGCTTTTTTGTTCCCCTCAACTTCCTATAATATATCTTAAACCGGGGTAGGACTATACCAGATTTGGGTTATAATTATCTATTTTATTCCTATCCAGAAACGTCTTTAAGTCTTGAGGCAAGAAACGTATAAGATGTCCCATTTTTCGGTATGGCAATTTGCCCGACTTCATGTAAGTATACAAAGTCGCTCTGGATACTCCCAGAAATTGCATCGCATCTTGAATTTTATAGGTTATTGTCTTAATTTGTCTGGACATATATAAAATATATCTTTAATCATTTGTTTTGTCAAGCCCTTTTTTTCGCGAAAGCGTTTTCCCGTCCGCCCCCGGGTTGTATGGCACAAAATTCAGCTGGCCAAACCCGGGAGGGCAAAATTCGAATTTCGGTCTCGACGGAGAGTTTCAGCGGCCGCCGGCAGATCCGCGCGGATCATCCGGAAAGACTTGTGCCATACAACCCGGAGATCATGCGGGGAGAGAACAAAAAAGCCCCGGGATCAGCGATTTAACGGCAGGTTATGAGGCGGTTTTGCAGGAAGATTTAAGAGGTTAGGGGATAAGCCAGGAGGTAGGGGCTTTAAAGGCGAGATCGCGCGTCTTAGGGACTGCTACAGCCATTTTCTGAGTTTTGGCCTCGAGTAGCTTGTATACTACCTGGCGGATCTCTACGACATCAGCCTTGATCGAGCCGAAAAGCAGTCCCACGACCGTAAAAATCACGGCCATGCAGGCCAGGGGAGAGCATTTGAGGTGATCGGTGAGTTTACTCATTTAGTCTTGATAACCCCCATAAGCAAGCGATGATTCCGGCAACTCCGACCCCTAAAGAGATATAATGATTCGATATAACTGCCGTCAAATTATTGATGACGACGGTGGCGAAGATAGCTAAGAGCAGGTAAATCATTTTTTCGAATCTCAGGGAACGGTCAATAGATAGTTA
>DIEK01000107.1:0-3720 GCA_002418595.1 Candidatus Omnitrophica bacterium UBA5776
TCGTTCATGCCGGCGTCGACGATGATGAATTTCTTCAACGGCGTCCTCTTGACGTAAATCACCCTGGAGACCAGTATGCCCGCGTTGCCGCAGATAAACCGGCCGGGTTCCATAATTATCTTGAAACCGCTCTTCTTCAGCACCGGGAGCACCTTCCGGGAGAAAGCGAGGGCGGTCTGCGGGTTCCCTCTATCGTATATGATCCCCAGGCCGCCGCCGATATTCAGATAACGGATATCCGCGTCCGCAGAAAGGCTGCGCGCGAAACCGGCTACCTTGTTGATGGCGGCGAGGAACGGTTCTCCGTCGGTTATCTGCGAACCTATGTGCATATGCAGGCCGCAGATATCGAGCGAGCGGTATTTCGCCCTCGAGCGTATTATCCTGGCGGCGTTATCCAGGTCTATGCCGAATTTATTGGTTATCTTGCCGGTAGTTATGAATTTATGGGTCTTCGCCTCGACGTCCGGATTGATGCGCAGGGCTATCTTCACCCGCCTGCCGTATTTGCGGGCGATAAAGCCGATCCTCTCCATCTCCGGCTCCGACTCCACGTTGAAGAACAGAATTTTCCCGGCTACCGCCTCTTCTATCTCCCTGTCCGTCTTGCCCACCGAGGCGTAAACTATTCTCTCCGGCGGGCAGCCGCTCTTCAAAGCCCTGAAAAGCTCGCCGCCGGAGACTATATCCAGGCCGGCCCCTTCTTGCACCAGGGTCTTCAATATGGCCAGATTGGAATTTGCCTTCACGGAATAACATATCAACGGGTCTATTTCCCGGAAAGCGTCCTTGAGCTTGAGAAAATGCCCGGTCAGGGTATTACGGCTATATACGAAAAGCGGAGTGCCGAACTTAGAGACCGCCTTTTCAAGGTCCACCCCTTCACAATATAACCTTCCGTTCCTGCGGACAAAATCGTGCATCTTTGTCTTTCTTTCCTGTGCTTAAAGTTCGACGGCCGGAGGCTTCAGCCCGGCCGGTTTCACGCCGCCGCTCTTCTTTTCCGGCGCGCGTTTTCCGCCTCCCGCCGCGTAAAACGGGTCCATCACGCGCTTGATGACCGCGGCGTTAAACGCCGGATGCAGACGCCGCAACTCGGCGTCTTTCATATCTTCTATCTTTTTCCCGGAGGATTCCGCAGCCTTTATCAGTAAGCCGGCGGCTTCGTGCGCCTTTTTAAAAGGCACCTTTTTCTCCCTCACCATCCACTCCGCGAGCTCGGTCGCGTAAAAAGTCCTGTCCGAAAGCGCCGCCTTCACCGCCCCGACGTTCACCTTTACACCGGGCAGGAACCGGCAGAGAAGCGACAACTCGTTTTTCATGGTCTCCACTACGGAAAACAAAGGTTCTTTGTCCAATTGCATGTCGCGGTTGTAACTCAACGGCAGCCCCTTCATCAGGGTAAGCACCCAGATCAGTCCGCCGTAAACCCTGCCGGTGTTCCCGCGCACCAGTTCCAGAAAGTCGGGGTTTTTCTTGTGCGGCATAAGCGAAGAACCGGTGCAGAACTCTTCCGGCAAGCTCAGGAAGGAATACTCGCTCCCGGAATACAATATCAGATCCTCGGCGAGGCGCGAAAGATGCATCTGTATGATACAAAGCACGGAAAGCAATTCGATTATATAATCCCTGTCGCTGACATGGTCCACGCTGTTTTCCGCAGGGACCACCTTGGACCTGTCCCCGGAGACCGCCGCTTTCACCGCCTTGGCGTACGCATCTCTGCCGAGCGAGGTGCCGGCAAGGGCCCCTGCTCCGATACCGACGCGCAGCCGGCCGTAATAATCGCCGAGCCTCTGCCTGTCTCGGCCGAACATGGAACGAAAAGCGTCGAGATAAAGCTCGAAAGTGATCGCCTGAGCCCTGCGAGCGTGGGTATAACCGAGAAAGATTACGCCGCGGTTCCTGTCGGAAAGCTTTTTCAGGGAGCCGTCCAGGGCGTCCATCAATCCGGCTATATCCGCGCATTCTTTCAGGCAATACCATTTTTCGTCGAACGCCACCTGGTCGTTGCGAGAACGAAAAGTATGAAGTTTTAGGGCGGCCCGGCCTGCCTCTTTCTCCACCTGCCCATGGATATAACTGTGAATGTCCTCCGCCGCCCCTTTCTCCCGGAGGATGAAACCCGGCCCTTCACTGCGGACGCGTTTCAGCAGACGGCGCAGCGCTTTCTCCAGCGCCGCGTATTCGCGTCCGTTCAACAGCCCGGCTCCGCGCAAGGCGGCAATGTGAATCAAAGAATGGGAGATGTCGAATTCGGCCAGCCTGAAGTCATAATCCAGCGATTTCTGAAAATCGAAGAACTCCCGGTCCGTGCGGCCGGAGAACCTTCCGCCCCACAACTTTCCAGCGCCGTATTTTTTCATTCCGCCCTTCCCCGTTTCTTCGCCCCTTTATAGGGCATAGCCCAGAGTTTGATGAAACCTTCCGCCAGTTTCTGATCGAACTTGTCGTCGCGGCCGTAAGTGCTCAACTCTTTTTTGTAAAGTCCGTAAGGAGACTTCCGCCCTACTACCGTGCAGTTCCCCCGGAAAAGTTTAAGCCGCACGGTCCCGGTGACTTTCTCCTGCGTGGAATCCACGAATCTGCCGAGCGCTTCCCGCAGAGGCGAATACCAGAGGCCGTTATAGATCAACTCGGAATACTTGAGCGCAATACCCTCTTTAAAATGCGCCAACTCACGGTCGAAAACAAGGCACTCCAGTTCTTTATGCGCCAGGTGCAGGATAGTCGCTCCGGGGGCTTCGTATATCTCGCGCGATTTAATCCCTACCAGCCTGTTCTCCAGCATATCGTAACGGCCCACGCCGTGTTTACCGCCGGTCTCGTTAAGACTCTGGATCAAAACGTCCGGCGGCATTTTCCTGCCGTCTATCGCGCACGGCACCCCTTTCTCGAAAGAGACCTCGATATATTTAGGTCTGGAGGGAGCGGCGGACGGGCTGCGCGTAATCATATAGGCGTCCTCGGGCGGTTCCTGTTCAAGATCCTCCAGTATCCCCGCTTCTATGCTGATGCCCCAAATGTTCCTGTCTATACTGTAAGGTTTTTTCTTGGTCACATCTATGGGAATGCCGAATTTCCCGGCATACTCCATCTCTTCTTCCCGCGACTTGAATTCCCAATCCCTTACAGGCGCGATTATCTCCAGGCCGGGCTCCAGGATGCCCGTCGTCACCTCGATCCTCACCTGGTCGTTACCTTTTCCCGTGCATCCGTGCGCCACGGCCGAAGCCTTTTCTTTACGGGCTATATCCACCAGGTATTTGGCGATCAGCGGACGGCCCAACGCAGTAGCCAACAGGTACTTACCTTCGTAGACCGCGCCGGCTTTGAGCGCCGGTATGATAAAATCGTTTATGAACTCCCGGCGCAGATCCTTTATGTAAACCTTGGAGGCCCCGGCAACCAGGGCTCTTTTATTTATCAGGCCGAAATCTTCTCCCTTTCCCAGCCCCTGGCCGAGATCTGCCACAAAACAGATGACTTCATACCCCCGCTCCTTCAGCCAGCGGACTATACAGGAAGTATCCAGCCCGCCGGAATACGCCAAAACCACTTTTTTCATCTTATTCTCCGTCTCTTATCCTTATTGTCCCAGGAACTTCATCAATACGGCCTTCTGCACGTGCATTCTATTCTCGGCCTCGTCGAAAACAACCGAATGCCTTCCGTCAAGCACTTCATCCGTTATTTCTTCACCGCGGTGCGCGGGCAGGC
>DIEK01000107.1:3794-5078 GCA_002418595.1 Candidatus Omnitrophica bacterium UBA5776
CCTGCCCCATGCTGGCCCAGACATCCGTGTAAATGACGTCCGCTCCCGCGGCGGCTTTGAAAGGATCCCTGAAAAGCTCTATGCTGCTGCCGCGCGAGGCGGCCAGTTCCGAGGCCTCGGAGACGAGTTTTCTGTCCGGTTCGTAACCGTGAGGCGCGGCAATGCGCATATCGATCCCCATTTTGGCGCAGACGTAAATAAGGGAATTGCAAACGTTATTGCCGTCCCCCACGTAAACGAACGTCGTCTTATCCACTTCCCTGCCTTTCTCGATCACGGTATAGATATCGGCCAGCGCCTGACAGGGGTGGGAGAAATCCGAGAGCCCGTTTATGATGGGTACGGAGGAGTATTCGGCCATTTCCAGAACGTTGTTGTGCGCGAAAGTCCTAAGAACTATCCCGTCCACATAACGGGAAAGCGTCCTGGCGACGTCCCGGATCGCCTCTCTTACCCCCAGTTTTATCTCGTCGGGGCCGAGATAAATACCGTGCCCCCCCAATTGAAACATCCCGACCTCGAAAGAGACCCTTGTCCTGTTGGAAGGTTTCTGGAAAAGCAGGGCGAGCGTCCTGCCGGAAAGCGAACGCGAATACCTGGAGGGATTTCTCTTCAATTTGCCGGCCAGCGCGAATATGCTTTTTATCTCGTCGGCCGTGAGATCGTTTATGGAAATAAGATCTTTCTTCACTATCCGTTCCTCCCTGCCAGCCCTGCCGGCATTCCGTTATTGAAACTCCCCGGGCCGGCCTTTCGACAAACTTCGGCAGTGAGCCCGTCTGACTGTCCAGGACAGGCGCCCGGGGTAATCTACTCCGCATTTCTCTCCGGCTTGAAAGCCGGAGATTTCTGGGCGAGGGGATTAAACGCGGGCGAGGGCGCAGGACAAGATGCCCGCGGCCTTGTTTATCTGCCCCCTGGTAACGTTTAATGCCGGCATAACACGCAGCACCTTCTCATGCGTACAGTTTATCAAAAGCCCCTTCTCCCTGCAATATTCAACCACTCCGTCTCCGCTAACGGCAAGTTCGATGCCGAGCATCAGCCCCATGCCCCGCACGTCCTTAATGACCGGATACTTTCCCTTTAAAACGAGGAGGCGCTGTTTCAGGTATTCTCCCATTTCTACCGCGTTATCCAGCAATTTCTCTCTGCGTATCGCTCTCAACACGGCCAGCGCGGCCTTGCAGATCACCGGGCCGCCGCCGAAAGTGGAGGCGTGCATACCCGGCCCCAGCACGTCTGAAAATTCCTTCCTGACCGCCATCAAACCGATCGGCAGCC
>DIEK01000060.1:0-681 GCA_002418595.1 Candidatus Omnitrophica bacterium UBA5776
CGCGGGATATATATGGAAGAAGAAGCCGCGCGTAAACCGGGCGGGATGCTTTCTATTATAGGGCTGGATCTTCCCTCGGTCAAAGAACTCTGTTCCAGAACAGGGGTAGAGATCGCCAATCTTAACTGTCCGGGACAGATCGTGGTTTCCGGCGGGAGAGAGGCGATAGAAGCAGCCAAACCGGCAGCGGAAACCCTGGGTGCGAAGCGGGCGCTGGTTCTGGAGGTCAGCGGGGCGTTTCATTCTTCTTTTATGCTGGGCGCTTCCGAGAAACTTGCCGCAGTCCTGGATAAAGTGCAGTTGAAGAGCCCATTGATGGAAGTGATAAGCAACGTTACCGCTTCCGCTGAGTCCACGCCGGAAGAAATAAGACGAAATCTGATTAAACAGGTAGCTTCCAGCGTGCTTTGGGAAGAGTCGATGAGAAAACTGCTGCAGGCGGGGGTGTCCGATTTCGTTGAGTTCGGTCCCGGAAAGGTCCTGAAAGGGCTTATGCGCAGGATTGCCCCGGAGGTCAAGGTATCTGTCACTGAGAAACCGGAGGATATAATAGGATACTTTGGAGCGTGAATGTCGAAAGGCGAAGGGAGAAAAGAATAGCCGTGGTTTTGCGCTCTCGATAACGCAACAATATGTTAACTCTTGCGCCTCAACCGGATATGAAAGGTTGAGTGTTCACTA
>DIEK01000060.1:740-8431 GCA_002418595.1 Candidatus Omnitrophica bacterium UBA5776
TAATCGTGAAAGTGTTTCATCCGTACTAACACCTTGCCCTGATTGGAATTGGGCAAGTGTTCGTCTGTACGAACCTCGCCCTGATTGGAATTGGTTCACCTTAACCAGATATGAAAGGTTGAGTGTTCACTAATCGTGAAAGTGTTTCATCCGTATGAAAGGAGCATGGATATGAGGCTGGAAGGGAAGGTCACTTTTGTTACCGGAGGTGCCCAGGGTATAGGAAAGGAGATAGCCCTGGCTTTCGCTAAAGAAGGTTCAGATGTGGCAATCGGCGATATTAACCCCGACGTTACCGCGGCCACCGTTAAAGAGATAGAATCTCTGGGTAGAAAAGCCTTAGGATTGCAACTCGATGTAACAGACGGTGTTAAAGTCGAAGAGTCGGTCAATAAAATCCTTGACAAATTCGGAAAGGTTGATATATTAGTTAACAATGCCGGGATTACCAGAGACGGTTTGCTTCTTCGTATGAGCGAAAAAGACTGGGATATGGTGATTTCCGTGAACTTGAAAGGCACCTTCAACTGTACAAAGGCTTTATCCAAAGTAATGATAAAGCAGCGTTCCGGCAGAATCATCAACATAGCTTCTATAATAGGGTTGATAGGCAATCCCGGTCAGGCGAATTATTCAGCGTCAAAAGCCGGGATCATCGCTCTTACTAAAACATCGGCGAAAGAACTGGCTTCCAGGAACATCAATGTCAATGCCGTGGCCCCCGGTTTCATACAGACGGATATGACGGCGAAGCTTCCCGAGGAGCTGAAACAGAAGATGCTGGATTCGATCCCTCTGCGCAGATTCGGGCTGCCTGCGGATATCGCCAATGTCTGTCTGTTCCTGGCCGCTGATGAGTCCGCTTACGTGACCGGTCAGACTATAGTCGTGGACGGCGGAATGGTAACAGCGTAGTTTGTACGTTCAACATGGCGGATGCAGCCGGAAATCAGCGTCCGTCCGATCCTAAAAGGAGGAAAAAAGCATGTCAGTTCAAGATAAGGTGAAGTCAATAATCGCGGAACAGCTGGGAGTTAAGCCGGAAGAGGTTACCCCTGAAGCTTCTTTTGTCGATGATCTGGGAGCCGATTCCCTGGATACTGTCGAGCTGGTTATGGCTTTGGAAGAAGAATTCGGCGTGGAAATCCCGGATGAAGATGCGGAAAAGATCACTACTGTAGGGGATGCCGTAAAGTATATTGAGGAAAAATCCGCCGGTAAATAAGTCTTACCGACAAGAAGTCCCGAATTACCCCGCCTTCTTACCGCGTCGGCGGGGTAATTTTTATACAGCAGGCGCGCCCGGATATGTGCTTATCTTCGCAAAGGGCGCTGTATAGACGCATAAACGACCCTTTCAATGGAGCCGTTAATTATGGACAAAAACAGAGTAGTGGTTACCGGACTCGGTGTGGTCTCGCCGGTAGGCAATGATGTCGATTCGTTCTGGCGTTCTCTTAAAGAAGGCATAAGCGGCATAGATAAACTGACGGTTTTCGACGCCTCCGCTTACGACGCGCGGATATCCGGCGAGGTCAAGGATTTCCAGCCGCAGTTGTACGGCCTCAACAAAAAAGAAGTCAACCGCATGGAGAAATTCGTGCAATACGCCATCGCCGGGGCTTATCAAGCGGTATCCGACGCCGGGATCAATTCGGATAATTGCGACCCGGAAAGGGTCGGTGTCGTGGTGGGGTCCGGCATCGGGAGCCTGCGGATCATAGAGGAGGAGCACAGCGTTGTGTTGAAGAACGGCCCATCGCGGATAACTCCTTTCCTGATTCCGATGCTTATAGTAAACGAGGCTGCCGGCAACATCGCCATACGTTTCGGTTTCAAGGGACCGAATATATGCGTGACTACCGCCTGCGCTTCAGGCAGCCACGCCATAGGCGACGCTTTCCGGATAATCCAGCAGGGGTATGCTGATGTTGTACTGGCCGGAGGGACGGAGAGTTGTATAACTTCCCTGGGGGTGGGAGGGTTTTGCGCCCTTAAGGCGCTATCTACGAGGAATGACGACCCCAAAAAAGCCAGCCGGCCTTTTGAGGCCAACCGCGACGGGTTCATAATGTCGGAAGGATGCGGTATCGTGGTGTTGGAAAATCTGGGACACGCCAGAAAAAGAGGCGCCAAGATTTACGCGGAGATGGCGGGTTTCGGCATGTCCTGCGATGCGTATCACATTACCGCCCCGGATCCGAGCGGTTACGGCCCTGCGCTGGCGATGAAATGGGCCTTGAGCGACGCCGGGTTGAACCCGCAGGACATAGATTATATAAACGCGCACGGCACGTCCACCAAACTAAACGACAAAATAGAGACTTTGGCGGTGAAGAAAGCTTTCGGAGCGAGCGCCTCCAAATTGATGATGAGTTCCACCAAATCCGTGACCGGACATTTGCTGGGGGCGGCCGGCGGCGTGGAGTTCCTGGCCTGCTGTCTTGCCATCAGAGACGGGGTTATACCGCCCACTATAAACTACGACGAGCCGGATCCGGAATGCGACCTCGATTATGTCCCGAATAAAGCCCGGGAACATAAAGTGAAGGCGGCGATGTCCAATTCCCTCGGTTTCGGCGGACACAATGCCAGTCTGGTGGTCAGGCAGTTCAAGGGATAACGAACGAAGGAAGATATGGGATATACTATAGGTGAAAAGATACTAAAGGCGCATGCCGGCGTCAAAGATATCAAACCGGGCGATTTCATCGAGGCAAAGGTCGATCTGGCGCTCGGCAACGATATAACGGCTCCGCTGGCTATAGAGGAATTCCGTAAATCCGGAGCGGAACGCGTTTTCGACAAGAACAAGATCGTATTGGTCCCCGATCATTTCGCCCCGGCGAAGGACCTGCGCAGCGCCAATCAGTGTAAGGTCCTGGCGGATTTCGCCTCCTGCCAGAAGATAAAGAATTATTTTGAAGTGGGGCGGATGGGGATAGAGCACGCCTTGCTGCCGGAGAAAGGGTTGGTCGTTCCCGGTAATCTGGTTATCGGCGCCGATTCTCATACCTGCACCTACGGGGCGCTCGGCGCTTACGCCACCGGCATCGGTTCCACCGATCTCGCCCGCGCTTATATAGACGGTAAGTGCTGGTTCAAGGTGCCGCCGACCGTTAAATTCGTTTATAAAGGAAAAAGGAACAAATGGGCGGGAGGGAAGGATCTTGTCTTGTTCACCATCGGGCAGATCGGCGTGGACGGAGCTATCTACAGGGTGATGGAATTTGCCGGTCCGGTAATAAAGAATCTTCCCATGGACGACAGGTTTTCAATGTCCAATATGGCTATCGAGGCCGGCGGAAGGGCCGGTTTGATCGAGCCGGATGAGATCACTTTCGATTACGTGGCGGAAACCGGACGCAAGGCCGGGGTTAAAGAACGCAGGCAATGGTCGGCACTTCATTCCGATCCCGACGCTTCCTATGAGAAGATCTATGAATGGGACATCAGCGGCATGCAGCCGCAGGTGGCTTGTCCGCATTTGCCGGAGAACGTTCAACCGGCGGACAAACTGGGAAAGGTTAAGGTCGATCAGGTGGTTATCGGTTCCTGCACAAACGGCAGGATATCCGACTTAAGAACGGCCGCGCGGCTGTTAAAAGGGAAAAAGGTGAAAGCGGGCGTGCGGTTGATAGTTATACCGGCGACCCAGAAGATATACATGCAGGCCGCGGCCGAAGGGTTGGCGGGTATATTCGTTTCCGCCGGAGGAGTGTTCTCCACCCCGACCTGCGGTCCCTGTCTCGGAGGGCACGTCGGGATACTGGCCGAGGGCGAAACGTGCGTCGCCACTACCAACCGTAATTTCATCGGCAGGATGGGCAGTCCGAAATCGTTCGTTTATCTGTCCAATCCGGCGGTGGCGGCCGCTTCCGCGGTCACCGGACGTATCACTCATCCGGAGGAGATCTAAATGTTGATAAAGGGCGCGGTGCATAAATTCGGCGACGATGTCAATACCGACGATATAATAGCGGCAAAATACCTGGTCACCACGGATCCCGCAGAACTCGGCAAGCATTGCATGGAGAATATCTCCCCGGATTTTTCGCTTAAAGTAAGCAAAGGGGACATCATCGTGGCCGGTAAAAATTTCGGCTGCGGTTCTTCCCGCGAACACGCCCCGCTGGCGTTAAAAGGCTGCGGGGTGGCGGCCGTGGTGGCGAAGAGCTTTGCCGGGATATTCTTCCGCAACGCCATAAATATCGGCCTGCCCTTTGTGGAACTGCAGGATACCGGAGATATCTCCGAAGGCGACGTCATAGAGATAGACCTCGGCTCCGGCCAGATAAGCGACTTGACGACCTCCCGGGAATACCGGACAAGGGCTTTCCCGGCGTTCCTCAGGGGCATCGTGGAAAAAGGCGGATTGATCAATTACGTGACCGCAAAACAGGAGAAGAAAAATGAAGGTGGAAAAGGAGAAGAAACTGGTAACTATCCATTGTAATGATTTTTCATCCGTGCGCGGGACCATCTACATAAACCAGGGAGAAAGGCTGCAGGATTTTATCAACGACGACAAAAGAGAGTTCATAGTCGTCACCGGCGTGACCGTCAGTTCCGGTTTCTTCAAGATACCGACGCGGCGCAACACGCTGATATTGAATAAAGCGTTCATCAAATGCATAGAAGAGGGGTAGAAATGGGAAAGCGCAATTACGATATAGCCGTGATTCCGGGCGACGGCACCGGACCGGAAGTGGTGGCGGAAGGGTTGAAAGTCCTCGAAGCTGCTTCCGCGAAATTCGGGTTTTCATACACCAGGAAGATGTTCGATTTCGGCGGAGAAAGATACCTCAAGACAGGCAAGACCCTGGAGGATTCGGATATCGCGGAACTGAAGGGGTATTCCGCCATTTATCTGGGAGCGATAGGCCATCCGGACGTCAAGCCGGGGATACTGGAGACCGGCATACTGCTTAAGTTGAGGTTTTCCCTTGACCAATACATCAACCTGCGTCCCGTGAGGTTGTATAACGAAAAATTCTGCCCTTTGAAGGACAAAAGGCCGGAAGATATAGATTTTGTGGTTGTCCGGGAAAACTCCGAAGGTTTGTACAAAGGTATGGGGGAGTTCATCGGCAAGGGGACGAAAGATGAGATTGCCACTCAGATATCCTATAATACGCGCAAGGGAGTAGAACGCTGCGTCAGATACGCCTATGAATACTGCCGCAGGCGCGATAAGAAGAAAAAGCTAACTCTCTGCGGGAAGACCAATGTCCTTACCTACGCCTGGGATCTCTGGCGCAGGGTTTTTGAGGAGGTCGGCCGGGAATATCCCGACATCAAGACCGATTACGCCCACGTGGACGCCACCACGATGTGGTTCGTCAAGAACCCGGAGTGGTTCGACGTGATAGTAACGGACAACATTTTCGGCGATATAATTACCGATCTGGGCGCGATGATCCAGGGCGGCATGGGCATCGCCGCCGGCGGGAACATAAACCCGCAGGGCGTGTCGATGTTCGAGCCGATCGGCGGTTCGGCCCCCAAATATACCGGGCAGAACGTGATTAATCCTCTGGCGGCCGTCTGCGCAGTGTCCATGATGCTGGAAACCCTTGGAGAAGGCGAGGCGGCAGCCTCGATCGAGCAGGCTGTGATAAAGATCGTCAGGGAGGACCTTTCTTCGCTGGCGGCGGGCAGGATGGGCTATTCTACCGCGGAGATCGGCGACCTTGTGGTCAAGGATCTTAAATAGCGTTTTTGCCTGTGTTGTAAAGCAAGTGTTTATTTCTTTGGGTTTCGATTTTTGACTACTCTGCGCGATCTAATGCTGGAAGCGGTTTTACAGCGCGCGAACGGAGGTCCAACATAAAATGAAAAAATATAATGTGTGCGTTGTGGGCGCCGGCGTCGTAGGCGTGGAGATGCTGCGCTGCCTGAAAGACAGGAAATTTCCGGTGAAGGAATTGAGCGTGCTGGCCCGTTCCAACCGCGATATGCGGGTTGATGGGACGACTTACGCGGTAAAGGCTATCGCTCCGGAATGTTTCCAGGGAATAGATTTCGCGCTGTTCGCCGGCACCGAGGGGGAAAAGGGAGCGGCGGTCACATTCGCGCCCGAAGCGGTGAAGCGCGGGGCGGTGGTCATCGACAACGGGGCGGATTTTCGTATGCAAAAGGACGTTCCGCTGGTGGTCCCGGAAGTCAACCCGCAGGACGCCCTCAAGCATAAAGGAATCATAGCCAATCCTAATTGTTCCACTATCCAGATGGTCGTGGCCCTTTCTCCGATCTATAAGGCTTTCGGGGTCAAAAGGGTGGTGGTTACCACTCTCCAGGCCGCATCCGGCGCCGGTAAAGGCGCGGTCGAACAGCTTAAAGAAGAAACGTCGCAAGCGGTGCGCAACGGGTTCGATATCCGCGGCCTGGCGGCTGCGGAACAGTCTATGCCGCAGCAGCTTGGGTTCAACGTTTTTCCGCATATAGGCGGTTTTGCCGAAGACGACTATACTTCCGAGGAATGGAAACTGGTCAAGGAAACGCATAAGATAATGCATGACGACAAGATATGTATCTCCGCCACCACCGTGCGAGTCCCGGTGATGACCGGACATTCCGAGGCGGTTTATCTGGAGACTTCCCGCGACGCCGACGCGGCGCAGATCAAGGAAACCCTCTCCGGCGCGCCCGGGATCATTATGACCGACGATCCGGCGGGAGGACTTTACCCTATGCCTAAAGACGTCCTCGGCAGGGATGAGGTCTTCGTGGGCAGGGTCAGGCGCGACCCGTTCGTGAAAAACGGTTTCTGGCTATGGGTCGTGGCGGATAACCTGCGTAAGGGCGCGGCGGCCAATGCCGTGCAGATAGCGGAAATATTGAGCGGGCAATAAAAGTCATCCGCCGGCCTGCCTTTTGGAAAGATATGCCTCCGTTAACCGAACAGCGCAACATAAAATTGGTGCTTGAATACGACGGCGGCCGTTATTCCGGCTGGCAGAGGCAGAACCGGAAAGAGAAAGCAAGAGGGGAGAAGACGGTGGAGCGGTCCGTGTCGGCGGCGCTGCGCAGGCTTTTCGGCCGTGAAGCGCGTCTGACCGGGGCCGGGCGCACCGACGCCGGAGTGCACGCACGCGGACAGGTCGCCAACGTCCGGATATCTTCAAAGCTTTCCTGCGACAGGATACAGCAAGCCTTGAACGCTTTTCTTCCCGGCGACATATCGGTGCTTTCCGCTTCGGAGGTCCCCGGCGCTTTTCACAGCAGGTTCTCGGCAAAAAGCAAGCATTACCGTTATTCCATCCTTAACCGAAGGGCGCCCCCTGCACTGCTCAGGGGAAAGGTGCACCATTGTTCTTATAAGCTTGACGTGGATTTGATGCGCAGGGAAGCGCGGGAATTACGCGGCAGGCATGATTTCAGGGCTTTCCAGAACGCAGGTTCTCCCCGCAAAGGGGGGACGGTGCGAAACATGCTCTCTGTCGAGGTGAAGCTCAATCGCGCTGACGGCATTATTTCCATAGATATGAAGGCGGATGGTTTCTTGTACAATATGGCCAGGAATATAGCCGGGACCCTGATTGATATCGGCAGGGGCAGATTGCCGGCCGGCAGCACGGCCGGGATACTGGAGTCGCAGGATCGCAGGTTCGCCGGACAATCAGCCCCGGCATGCGGTTTATGCCTTGTGGAAGTTAAATATTGAAGGTCTCACGGCGATAAAAAACGGC
>DIEK01000037.1 GCA_002418595.1 Candidatus Omnitrophica bacterium UBA5776
GCGTGGGAGGCGGCAGCAACGCCATCGGTTTGTTCCATCCTTTTTACTCCGATAGGAAAGTCGGCTTTGTCGGGGTGGAGGCCGCCGGCGAAGGGCTCTCCGGAGATAAACACGCCGCGAGCCTGAACAAAGGAAAGACCGGCGTTCTGCACGGGTGCAAGTCGGCTCTTATGCAGGATGCCGACGGCCAGGTGCTTAACGCCCATTCCATAGCCGCCGGACTGGACTATCCGGGAGTCGGCCCGGAACACGCCTTTTACAAACGGAGCGGCAGGGCGGAATATGTTTCCGTCACCGACGCAGAGGCGTTGGAAGGGTTCAAGCTGCTTTCCCGCACCGAAGGTATAATACCCGCCCTGGAGTCTTCCCATGCCGTAGCCTATCTGCTAAAGATGCGCAGGCGGCTGAGAAAGAATTCCCTTACCGTGCTCTGTCTTTCCGGCAGGGGCGATAAGGACCTGGGGATAGTGACGCCGAGGTTTGATCTATGAGTACTCACCCGAACAGGATAGACGCGAAGTTCGAGTCTCTTGGGAGAGACAAGAAGAAAGCTTTCATAGCGTTTCTTACCGCCGGTTATCCTTCCCTCTCTGAGACGGGAAAGCTGGTGCTCTCTCTGGAAAAGGCGGGCGCCGATATAGTGGAACTGGGAGTGCCTTTTTCTGATCCCCTGGCCGACGGGCCGGTGATCCAGGAATCATCCCGGCAGGCGCTGCTTAAAGGCGTTACGCTGCGCAAGATCATAGCGCTGGTAAAGCAATTGCGCAGGCGCACAACCATACCGCTTTGCCTGATGACGTATTACAATCCGCTTTTCAGTTACGGCGAAAAAAAATTCGCCCGGGATGCGGCCGACGCCGGAGTCGACGGCGTCATCGTGCCGGATCTCCCTCCGGAGGAAGCCGTGAATTTAAGAAAAGAGTGTTCGCTCCGCGGAGTGCACACCATCTTTTTCGTCTCTCCCACCACCGCCAAAGAACGCATGCGCAGGATAGCGCGGCTTTCCGGCGGGTTCATCTATTATCTTTCCGTTACCGGCGTTACCGGAGTCCGTGCGTCCTTGCCGAAGGAGGCGGTCAGACAGGTGCGCCTGCTGCGCGGGTTTACCCGCAAGCCGGTATGCATGGGTTTCGGCATCTCGACTCCTGAGCAGGTGCGGGGCGTCTGCCGCGCGGCCGACGGGGCCATCGTGGGCAGCGCTATCGTCGATTGTATCCGCGCGGTGGCGGCCGGAAAAAAAGGCGGCGCCGCGCGCGGGCTGGAGATATTTGTTTCCCGCTTAAGCAGGGAGGCCCACCGTGTATAAAAAAACGGTGATGAAAACCGGTCTGACGGTCGTCACCTGTTCCATGCCCTGGCGGCGTTCCGTTTCTCTGGGCATATGGATAAAGTCCGGCGGCAGGTACGAGACCCGGGCGAATAAAGGCATCAGCCATGTCCTGGAGCACATGCTTTTCAAGGGCAGCTCCAAATACTCCTGCCGGCAGATAAAAGAATCGGTGGAGGGGGCGGGAGGAAGCCTGAACGGATTCACTTCCGAAGAAGCGACCTGTTATCTGGTAAAAGTCCCGGCGGCGAAAATGAGAATGGGGCTCGACATTCTTTCCGATATGGTGCTGCGTCCTTCTCTGCCACGGGCGGATTTCGCCAGGGAGAAGGCGGTAATCCTGGAAGAGCTCAAGATGTATAAGGACCTGCCGCAGAGCTATGTGCATGAATTGCTCGACCAATTGCTTTGGACCGGGCACCCGCTGGGTATGGGGATCATAGGTTTCGAAGATTCCCTGGCGGCGTTGACCAGAGAAGAATTGCGCAGTTACCTCCGCGGCCATTACGTCCCGGCCGGAATCGTGGTGAGCGCCGCCGGCTCTCTGGAGCATTCCGGGTTCTGCCGGATGTGCGGTGCCGCTTTCGCTTCCGCCGGCAATAACGGCAAAGAGCGGGCGGCGTATCTGCCGGCAGAGGACGCGGTTGACGCGGGCCCGCGAGTGAAACTTCTCCGCAAGGATACGGAACAGACGCATATCGCCATGGGCTTCCGCGCGTTCCCGCGCGAACACAAGTTCAAATATGCCTCGATGCTGCTGCATATAATCCTGGGCGCCAATATGTCCAGCCGCCTTTTTCACGAGGTGCGCGAAAAGAGGGGACTGGCTTACGAGATCGGCACGCAGGTCAAAAGATTCCACGATACCGGAGCGTTTGTCGTGCATGCCGGCATAGACAACGGCAGGGCCGCCCAGGCGATGGAGGTCGTGATCGCCGAACTGCGCAGGATAAGGCGCAAGACTGTGGAAAAAGGAGAGTTGAAGCGGGCAAAGGACTATTTTCTCGGACAGTTGATGCTGTCCCTTGAGGATTCAATGGAACAGATGCTTTTTACCGGAGAGGCGGTAGCGCTGGGCGGAGGCATACGCACTTACGAAGAAATCGCCGCCGGTATATGCAAAGTCTCTGCGGAGGAGATAAAGGACGCGGCCGGCGAGGTTTTTACCAAAAACAAACTGCGTTTTGCCGCCATCGGGGCGGCGGTGGGCGACGAACGCGGCTTTTCGCGGCTCTGGCCGGGATTGGAATAAAAAGTATGACGGGTTTCTTGTATCTTTTCGTCACGTTGCTGGTATTGTTCCTTCTTTTTTCTCTTTCCGCTCTCTTCAGCGCTTCGGAGACCTCCATAATCGGCCTGAGCAAGATACGTCTGCGCCACCTGCTTTCCAAGGAGCCGCGCAAGGCGCAGCATATCCAGGACCTGGTGGTCAAGCTGGACAAGTTCATCGTCGCCATTCTGCTCGGCAACAATTTCGTGAACATCTCCATATCCGCCATCCTCACCGCCGCGACCGTCAAGGTCCTGGGGGACCAGTACGGCGTGCTGGTTTCGACGCTTTCGGCCACCTTCTTCGTGCTTATCTTCTGCGAGATAGTTCCCAAGACCCTGGCGATCAAGCACACGGAAAAGATCGCCATGTTGTCCGCGCCCCTGATGGGCGCTTACATCCGTCTATTCAATCCGGTAATAATCTTCTTCGGCAACGTCAGCGCAATGGTCCTCAAACTTATGCGTGTCCCGCCGGCCAGGCGTTCCCCCCTGATAACCGAAGAGGAACTGCGCCTGATGATAGAGGTGGGCAAGGAAGAGGGGGTGCTTACCGACGAAGAGAGAAAGATGCTGCACCGCATTTTCGAATTCGGGGATACCCGCCTGGAAGAAGTGATGGTGCCGAACGAGAAGATTGTCGCGGTCAGCTCGGACGCCGGGCAGGAGGAACTCCTGGCAATTTTCGTAGAACAGGGACACCAGCGGCTTCCGGTGTATCATGGCGGCAGGAATAACGTCATCGGCATCATTTACGCGCACGATCTGCTTTATATACTGCGCGACAGGCCGCTGGTGGTGGTCCAGGACCTGATACATAAGCCTTATTGCGTGCCTCCGGGGATGAGGGTCAGCGAACTGCTCCGGAAGTTCCAGTCGGACAGGATACAGATCGCGATAGTCACAGACGCGAAAGGCCTGGCGCTGGGCCTGGTCACTCTGGAAGATTTGTTGGAAGAGATAGTGGGAGAAATAGAGGAAGAACCGGTAAAACACCCCCAGCGGCAGAAAAGAAGTTGACCTGTCAGCGGGCGGGTGTATAATGGGGTGCGTTAGACTTTACTACGCCCAACAAGGAGGACGGCAATGGCAGAAAAGGGATACTGTGTGAAATGCAAGGCCAGCAAGGATATGAAGGATGAGCAGAAAGTCACCATGAAGAACGGCCGTTCTGCCGTCAAAGGCAAATGCCCGGACTGCGGTACCGGTATGTATAAAATACTGGGAAAAAAATAACTCCCCGGGGAGGCGGGTTTCGACATCGACAACAGGGCTCTATCTCTAAGAATAGTCGGCATCGCCAGGGATAAGAAGGCGCAGCGTCCGGTGATCCTGGATATGCGCGCCGTCTGCGGGTTCTGCGATTACTTCGTGATAATGAACGGCACTTCCAATACCCATGTAAGGGCTATCGCGGAGGCCGTGAGAGAAGAATTGCGGAAAGAAAAGATCAAACCTCTTTCCGATA
The DNA here is from genome assembly GCA_002418595.1 of Candidatus Omnitrophica bacterium UBA5776. Lineage (GTDB taxonomy): Bacteria > Omnitrophota > Gorgyraeia > Gygaellales > Profunditerraquicolaceae > Undivivens > Undivivens industriae. Next base: position 4,065 of record DIEK01000037.1, read on the forward strand.
TCCCTTCGCAGGATGAATCCGGGTGGATAGTGTTGGATTATTCCGGCGTGGTTGCGCACGTGTTCAACAAGCCGGTGAGGGAGTTTTACGCCCTGGAACGCCTTTGGGCGGACGCCAAGAGAGTAAGGGCGTCGGCGGCGAGAAGAGCGGCCGCGGCCTGATCACGTCCGGGCTANNATATTTTTCACAATTACCGGCCAGCGGGTGTTCGTACCGCTGGCCGGCTTATTTGAACATCACCCGAAGATACGGCTCACTGCGTTATACAGTCTGTTCACGGGCTTATACGCGCTACAATTTGATTAATGAACAAAAACGTTGATATAAAAAAAGTACTTGAAGGACTCCTGAAGGAAGAGGTTCTTTCGCTCGAGCCCGGGTTGAACGCGGGAGAGATAATCTTCGAACTGCCCAGGGACGGGCGTTTCGGCGACTTGGCCGTTAACACCGCTATGCAGTTGTGTAAAAAGCTGCGCAAGCCGCCGATGCAGATAGCAGGCGCTCTGGCGGAGGGTTTGAAACGGCGCATAGCGGATTCTGCGGCCGCAGGAATGATTGACGACGTGCGCGCGGAAGGAGCCGGGTTTATAAATTTCTACTTCAGCGGTGAATATTTCCGGCGCAGGCTGCAGGCTGTCCTGGATCAAGGCGCGGAGGCTTTCCGTTCTCGGAGCGGGGCCGGCAAAAAAGTGCTGATAGAATTCGTTAGCGCCAATCCTACCGGTTCTCTTTCCGTGGCCCACGCCCGCCAGGCGGCCGTCGGAGACGCCCTCGCCAACATCATGCGCATATCCGGTTACCAAGCCGACAGGGAGTATTATCTGAACGATGAAGGCAACCAGATAAATATTCTGGGCAGGTCCATAGAACTGCGTTTGAGGGAACTAAAAGGAGAGAAGATAGATTTCCCAGAGGATCACTACCAGGGCGATTATATCCGCGATATCGCGCGCGAGATAATGGAGAAGCGGCTGAATGTCGAGGATTACGGCAGGTTCGGCGCGGATTATATACTGGAGATAATCCGCAGGGAACTGGATGACTTCGGGGTGAAGTTTGACCGCTGGTACAGCCAAAAGGACAACTGTAACGAAGCCCGGATAAAAGAGGCGCTGGCCGACCTGCGTGCCCGAGGTTACATATACGACGAGGGCGGGGCGGTGTGGTTCAAGTCCACCTCTTTCGGAGACGATAAAGACCGGGTGGTCGTCAAGAGCGACGGAGCGTATACTTACCTGGCTCCGGACATCGCCTACCACCAGGATAAATACAAAAGGGGCTACGGCTTGCTGGTTAACCTCTGGGGACCGGATCATCATGGCTATATCAGCCGCCTCAAGGCGTCTGTCGCCGCTTCCGGGCATGACCCGGAGACACTGTGCGTGGTGATCGTCCAGCTGGCTACCATCTTTCGCGGTGGACAGCCGGTGCAGATGTCCACGCGCAAGGGGCAGTATATCACCCTCAGGGAGGTGCTGACCGAGGTCGGCCCGGACGCCGCGCGTTTCTTTTTCGTGATGCGCAGGACCTCCAGCCATCTTGACTTCGACCTGGAGGTCGCCAAGAAACAGACTTCCGAGAACCCGGTTTATTATATCCAATACGCCTACGCGCGTATATGCGGTATCCTCAAACAGGCCGGCGCAGTCGAACCGGGGCATCTTGATCTGCTGCGGGAGAAAGAGGAACTGGATCTGGTCAAGAAACTCTGTCAGTTGGATTATGTGTTGGAGATATGCGTTCTTGGCCGCGACCCTTATCTTTTGACGGTTTACCTCCAGGAGACGGCAGAGGCCTTCCATCGTTTTTACGACAGGCAGCGTGTGCTCGGGCAGGAAAGCGGGTTGCTTTCCGCGAGGGTCGCCTTGTTGAAAGCGGCCGGTATCGTTCTCGCCCTCGGCCTGGAACTGCTGGGCATCAGCCGCCCGGAGAAGATGTAGCATGCGGATACTCAACGTCCTCAAACAGGACGAAAAACTGCTGTTGTCCCTCCTAAAAGAACTGCCGATCAATGAGATAATAGCCAGATTGTTGATAAACAGGGGCGTCACCGCTCCGGCGGATGCCGCGGTGTTTCTCGACGCCGGGCTGGATAAACTTTGCGACCCGTTTCTTATGCCGGAGATGGGAAAGGCTGTTGAACTGGTCAGGCGCGCCGCTTCCGAAAGGCGTAAAGTCATGATCTTCGGCGATTACGACGTGGACGGCGTCACCGCCGTCAGCCTTTTGAAAGAAAGATTGCGCGCCATGGGTATGGAGGTCTATTCTTCTCTGCCGCATCGTATCAAGGAGGGGTACGGGCTCAATGCCAATGCCGTGAAAGAGGCGGTGGAGAAGAGGGCGGGGTTGTTCATCACCGCCGACTGCGGCATCAACAGCTGCGGTGAAGTCGCCGAGCTGAGAAAGAACGGTATTGAGGTTATCGTTACCGACCATCACGAGCCGGGGGAAGAACAGGTTTCTTGCGCGTCGGCCCTGCTCAATCCGAAGGTCAAAGGATGCGGTTATCCTTTCCGGGAATTGGCCGGCGTGGGCGTGGCTTACAAGTTATGCCAGGCGCTGGCGCGCGACAGGCTTGAAAAGGATCTCGACCTGGTCTGCCTGGGAACGATCGCCGACGTCGTGCCGCTGAACGGCGAGAACAGGATATTGGTCAGGCACGGGTTGAAGCGTCTGAGTTCCACCGGCAGGTCGGGCTTGAAGGCTTTGATGAGGGTCAGCGGCCTTTCGGGCAAGCAGCTCACTTCTCATTCGGTCGGGTTCATTCTCGGTCCGAGGATCAACGCCAGCGGCAGGATGGCCAGCGCCGATATTTCACTCGACCTTCTTTCCTGCGAAGATGAGATCCAGGCGGATTCCCTGGCCAGGGAAATAGAGTCTTTCAACCGCAACCGTCAGCGCGTGGAGAGCTGTATCATGGAGGAAGCCCAGGCGTTGATAGATTCCGAAGTGAATTTCAAAGAGCAAAACGTCATAGTAGTGGCGAAAGAAGGCTGGCACCACGGAGTGCTCGGTATCGTGGCGGCTAAACTTACGGACCGTTTCAACCGCCCTACCATTCTTATCTCCATGGGGGATAAATTCTGCAAAGGTTCCGGCAGGTCCATACGCAGTTTTCATCTTTTTAACGCCTTATGCGAGTGCGGGGATTTTCTGGATGATTTTGGAGGGCACAGCCACGCCGCGGGCCTGGTAATTTCCCGGGATAACATCCTGGATTTCCGCAGGAAGATAAACGATTTCGCCCGCGCTTCTCTCAGCATAGAAGACCTTATGCCGACAATAGACGTCGATATGCAGCTGCCTTTATCGGCAGCCACTGCCGAACTATGCGCCGGCCTGCGCGCCATGGAGCCTTTCGGCGCGGGGAATCCGGAACCGCTTTTTCTTATACGCGGGCTGTCGTTAAAAGGTTCGCCCAGGCTTCTCAGAAAAGATACTCTCAAGTTTTGGGCCACGGACGGTTCGCTCACTCTTCCGGCGATAGGCTTCGGCATGGGAAGTCTTCTTGCCGGTCTGGAATCCTGCGATACTTTCGACCTTGTCTGCCGGCCACAGATAGACGAATGGTATGGAGACGATAGTGTGATCCTCCATGTCAAAGAGATCATCTTCTGTTAACAAAAGCAAAATCCGGATTTATTCTTCGAAAGGCGGCTAAGGAAGAGTTATAATTTATATATGAAGTTAATAAGGGTAAGCTTGGTCATTGCCGCTTATTTTCTTGTTTTTCAGCCTTGCTGTAGAGCGGATTCCTTTAATCCATTCTCGGGAGATAAATCCGGGAATGATGATTCCAGCGGCAGTTGGTTTATAATGCCGGTTTCCTCAAGAAGTGTCAGGCAGGGAAAAGCTCCGGTAACTACTCCCATCATTTATACCAATCCTTCCACTATACCCGTTTATTCTCCGCAAATTAATATACAATCAACCCCGAACGTGTTCGATCAGACGGGCGGGATGAACCGGACGGTTATGGATAATTCGGCTCCTGAAATAAACAATCCGGACAGAGCGGCGTCTGAACAGCCGGCGCTTGAGATTATCCCTTCGGCTGTTGATTCAACTGAAAAAAGAGAGACGGCGGTTTCCCCGCCCGAGGTTGAACGCAGCGGTCTTGTAGGGGGAGAGGATAATTCTCTTACGGAGTTGCGCGGTTCTGCGGTAAAAGAACGCTTGCCAGGGGAAGCGGGAGGTGAGGAGGGGTTTTTTTATGCGCATATTGCCGGGGAAGACGTCGTTAGGGAAGCAGGCGGCCTGGTTTCCGGCGATTCTGATCTTGACTTGGTCTTCGGGGAGAGCCGTGACGGGGATAACGTCAGAACGGATATGCCGGATGACGGATATCCCGGGCAGGATTATCTTGCGTTCTTTACGCAGGCCGGGACAGATGAGAAGGCGGCTTTAATGGTGGAGACGGCCGAAAGAGGCGGAAAAGACCCGGAAGAGTACTGGATATATACACAGGACTCCGGCGGCAGCGATGACGAGGAAGGCGGTTACGCAGGTTATTATTATAATATGGAGAACTCCGGAGATGGCGGTACCGCCAGACCCGGAGAAGGCCGGCTGCAGAAAAAGATAATAAAACCGTTGAAAGAACTATTTTATAAGGTGTCTTATTTCAGCAATAAAGAAGGATAGAACGGTTTCGTCGTTCCAACAAAAAAACGCGTATGAAAAATACGCGTTTTTTGCTATTCCAGGGCCCGTCGTCGGAACTAAGTTATTTCTTGCTTTTACCCGCTACCTTCGTGAACCCGCCTTTTTTGATGCATTTTGCGCAGACAAAGGCCCGGACCGTTTTTCCTTTGACCAACAGCCGCATTTTCTGCAGGTTCGGATTAAAACTTCGTTTTGACCAACGGCTTATCTTGCTTCCGGTACCGCCCTGTTTCTTAGGCATACCTTTTCGTACCACTTTTTTACCCGTGAGGGCTTTTTTGCCGCAAATAGCGCATTGTTTTAACATGTCACGCTCCGTAGTTACCCCCGGAAGATTCCGGGTCCAAGTGTTCAAACAACTGAAGATATAAGTATACTTAATACGGAGAAAAAGTCAAGGAATAATGTCAATTCGTGATGGGTGGGAAGCAGCTTAAGGGCCCGGAGTTCCGCGCGCCCCCCGGGTCAGCAAAATTATCCATATTATGGGAATGATACCATAGATCCTTA
>DIEK01000007.1 GCA_002418595.1 Candidatus Omnitrophica bacterium UBA5776
AGTTTCTCTGGTGCCCGGCCGGGCCGCGGAATTGGGGTGTAATACAGCGCAGTTTTTCAACCGCAGTCCGCAGTCCTGGCGCAGCAGAAGGCTGGACCTTTCTCAGGCCGCGGGGTTCCGCAAGGGGCGCGCGCAAAACGGCGTCGCCCCGGTTTTCATACACATTTCATATCTGATAAATCTTGCCTCGGCGGACAAAAAGCTTTTTCTTTCTTCCGTGGAGGCTTTTGTGGAAGATATGCGCGACGCGGAAATCCTCGGCGCCGATTATATCGTCAGTCATATGGGCTGCCACAAGGGGGCGGGAGAGGATGCCGGACTGGCGCGTTTCTCCGGTGCGCTTAATACCATTATCAAGAAAACCGCCGGTTCTTCCGTAGGGATACTGCTGGAGAATTCAGCCGGCTCCGGCAGTTGCCTGGGATACGATTTTTCTCATCAGCGCAGGGTGCTGGAAGCGCTTGAAGACACGGGAAGGGTCGGCACCTGCCTTGATACGGCGCATGCCTTTGCCTGCGGGTACGATCTTTCCACGGCTTCAGGGCTGGCTGAGCTCTTGAAGGAAATACAAGATCAAACCGGAACGGAAAAACTGAAACTGGTCCATCTTAACGACAGCAGGAGCCCCTGCGGTTCGCGCGTGGACGCGCACGAACATATCGGCAAAGGCATGATAGGGCTCGCAGGGATGCGCAGGATAGTCAATCATCCGTTTTTAAAAAACCTGCCTTTCATCCTGGAGACGCCGAAAGACGGCGCTGGGGCGGACGCGATAAATTTAAGCACGGTAAAGGAATTACGCGGGCGTTGAATCGCGGGTTTCGAACGGGGGAAAATATGGAACAATATGATTTTTCGCGGATAGAACAGAAATGGCAGCGGATCTGGGAAGAAAAGGGGGTTTTTCGCGCCCAACGCGACCCCCGGCGCAAGTTCTACTGTCTGGAGATGTTTCCATATCCTTCAGGGAAGATACACATGGGGCACGTGCGTAACTATACTATCGGGGACGTTTACAGCCGGTATAAGTCTTTGTGCGGATATAACGTGCTGCATCCGATGGGATTTGACGCTTTCGGACAGCCGGCCGAGAATGCCGCGATCAAGAACGGGACAAAGCCGGACGTTTGGACATACAAGTGCATAGAAGAAATGCGTGTTGAATTGAAGAAAATGGGATTTTCTTATGATTGGCAGCGCGAAGTAGCGACCTGCGATAGCAGTTATTACCGCTGGAATCAGTGGATATTCCTGAAGATGCTGGAGAAAGGGTTGGCGTATAAAAAGGCCTCTCCGGTCAACTGGTGCCCCTCCTGCGCCACCACCCTGGCCAATGAGGAAGTGATAGACGGCGGCTGCTGGCGCTGCCACAGCCCGGTGGAACAGCGTCGGTTGGAACAGTGGTATTTGAAGATCACGCAATACCAGGAACGCCTGCTGGAAGACCTCAAGGAACTGGAACATTGGCCGGATAAGGTCCGGGCCATGCAGGAGAACTGGCTGGGCAAAAGCGAAGGCACGGAGATTTATTTCCGGGAAAAGGACAACGGCTCCGTGATTACCGTTTTCACCACCCGGCCGGACACCATTTTCGGGGCGACTTATCTGGTGATGGCCCCGGAACACCCTCTTTTAGCGGAGATAATTAAAGGCCGGCCGCGGGAAGACAAAGTGAAAGAATTCATCGCCGGAGCAGGCGCGCGCAGAAAGGCTTCGTCATTGTCTGAGCCCGGGAAAGAAGGGATTTTTACCGGCGCCTACGCGGTGAATCCGGTGAATTCGGAAAGTGTGCCTATCTGGACCGCCGATTATGTCCTGACCGGTTACGGAACCGGCGCGGTAATGGCCGTGCCCACGCACGACCAGCGCGACTTCCTTTTCGCCAAAGAACACAGTCTGCCTTTACGTATAGTAATACGGTCTGCGGGCGAACCCGGCCGGACTGCGGAGCAGATGGTGGAAGCGTATGAGGATGACGGTACCCTGGTAAATTCCGGAGATTTCGACGGATTGCCTGCGGGTGAAGCCCGGGACAAGATATCGGTCTGGATGGAAAAAGAAGGCATGGGCAGGAGAGTTACCTGCTGGAGGCTGCGCGACTGGCTGATCTCCAGGCAGCGTTACTGGGGAACTCCCATACCGGTAATCTATTGCCGGGACTGCGGTATAGTTCCGGTGCCTTACGAACATCTCCCCGTGGAGTTACCCGCCGACGCGCCTTTTACCGGTGAGGGCGGCAGTCCGCTGGGCAAGGTCGCGGAGTTCGTCGAGACCGTCTGCCCCAAGTGCGGCGGCAGAGCGCGCCGGGAAACCGACACCATGGCGACTTTCTTCGATTCTTCTTGGTATTTCCTGCGTTACTGCTCTCCGGGCGAAATATCCGCCCCTTTTAACGGCGCGGATGCGGCTTACTGGATGCCGGTTGACCAGTATATCGGCGGCATAGAACACGCCATACTGCATCTGCTTTATTCCAGGTTCTTCACCAAGTTTTTCAGCGATCTCGGCATGCTCAAGCTGAAAGAGCCGTTCAACTGTCTTTTGACGCAGGGGATGGTGCTTAAGGACGGGGAGGTGATGTCGAAATCCAGGGGAAATATCGTCGATCCGGACTCCATGATCAGAAGGTACGGGGCGGACACCCTGCGTTTGTTCATCCTTTTTGCCGCCCCCCCTGAGACGGAACTGGAATGGGATGAACGCGGCCTGGATGGAGCGCACCGTTTTCTGAACCGCGTCTGGCGGATTAAGGATAATCTTGTCCCGTCTTCTCCGGAGAGCATCCTGCGGGCGATGCACCGCACGGTAAGGAAAGTTACGGACGAGGTGGAGAATTTCAAATTCAATACCGCCATCGCGGCGATGATGGAATTCGTCAACGCCGTCTATCAGTCGGGGGCGGATAGAGAGGTCTATTCGGTGTTGTTAAGGCTTCTTGCCCCGTTTGTCCCGCATTTCTGCGAGGAACTCTGGGAAGAGACAGGGCATAAAGAGACTATTTTCGTTTCCGGCTGGCCGTCTTATGACCCTGAAATGCTCAGAGAATCCACCCTGACCGTCGTGGTGCAGGTCAACAGCAGGGTGCGTTCCAAGCTTAGGGTCCCGGCCGACATAGAAGAGGAGGAATTAAAACGTCTGGCCCGGTCCGACGAGCAGGTCCTTCCCTGGCTGGCGGGCAAGAATATAAAAAACGTGATAGTGGTGCCGGGCAAACTGATCAATATAGTCGCGGCGTAAGCATAAGAAAAGGTATTGGTATCGTTACGGCCGTTTCTCCAGTATGGAGGGCGGCCGTTTTTTTTGCGTTAGAAAAAGCCCTCTTAGTGCGTCTATTAATATGATGGTATATTTTACTCCTCAAGAAAAACGCGCCCTGGTTTTCCTCTGTTGCGTGGTGCTGGCGGGTTCTGTCGCAGAGGCGGCGGGCAAGCATTTCCGGCGCAACAGGCCTTTGCCGGGGATCTATTACCGCGTGGGGAAGCTGGATTTGAACCGCGCCGGTAAAGAGGAGCTCTGTTCTTTGCCCGGGATAGGAGAGAAATTGGCGGAACGCATATGCGTTCTGCGCGCCCGGCGCGGCGGATTCGGGAGTATCGGGGAGTTGAAGGAAGTAGAAGGAATCGGAGAGGCGAAATACGGCAGGCTGAAGGATTTCTTTTATCTGGAAGGAGAGGAACGATAAAACGGGAGATCATTCTTCTACATCCTGCGTTATGGCCGGCCTTATCGTTCGCCTGCGGGATAGCGGCGGCTGTTCCGTTTACGCTTTGCTGTGTCTGCGGAGTGGCGGGGATTGCCGTGATACTGCTGATGCGGGACAGGAACGCGGCGTGGTTCGCGGCGGTAATTACACTTTGTTTCTTCCTGGGCGGCGCCCGCGGCCGCGCCGGCGAAATGAGGCCGGCCGACGATTACCGGGGCCTGCTGCGGACGGGCAGGGAGATTTATCTGCTG
>DIEK01000092.1:0-3451 GCA_002418595.1 Candidatus Omnitrophica bacterium UBA5776
TAAATTAAGAAATCGGGTGGGTTCCGGGTTCTTAAAGGAGACGCCAACTGCAGAAGTTTCCGGTTTTCAAGCCGAGGAGCTTCATTGCGGTTCAGGATAGTCTCATCATCATCCCGTCCTTGGCCGCAAGCACCGGGATGCCGCAGCGGTCGGACAATTCGTCGGCGGCGCGGCGGGGGTCTTTCTTGAGCATGGTCATGCCGAAATGCGTGAGCACAGCCCGGCCCGGCCTGCATTCTCTCAACACGTGCTCCACGTCGGCCAGGCTTAAATGTTCAATGCCGGGGCGCGGCTCGGCAAGAACGACGGAAACTATCAGTATGTCCAGNNTCCTCCGTAAAAAGCCTCCAGACCTTTAAAATAACCGGTGTCGGCAAGGAAAGCGGCGTTTCTGCCGCCCGCGGAGAATTTAATACCGTAAGTCTCCGCCGGATGGCGGTGGCGCATGGAAGTATGGAATGTAAATCCTCCTGCGTTGTAGGATTTCAACGGAGAGAGCATCTCGATGCGTTCAGGGGCGCCGCGCAGGTATTCCAGTATTACGGGATCGGTCGAAACGGCGTCGGGAGGACAAAACACCGCTCCTCTCTTCCGGAAGCCGCCTTCGGTCATCGCCTCGATCATAACATTTATGTCCCCGGAATGATCGAGATGCCGGTGCGTAAGTATAATGCCGTTCAGTTTGGAGGGGTTCAGTCTGGGCCTGCTTGAGGTGCAGCGCACCAGGCTTCCCGGACCGGGGTCGATCAAAACGTCGTTCCCTCCGGAATGGACCCAGATGCCACCGGAGGCGCGCACCTGCTTGATCATCACGAAACGGGCCCCTGCCGTGCCGAGAAACTTTATGTAATCGCCGTCGTCCTTCATTCTTCCTTCTTCTTGAGCCATAATCTGCCGAGTTCTTCGTTGATGCGTTCGCGTTGTACCGACGTAACCGGACGCTGCTCTTCTTTTTCCCTGTTATGCGGGCCCTTCTTAGGGCCGGCGGCAAGAAAATCCGCGGGATCCATTACCTGGGCCCCGCAGGCGCGCGCGGCCGACACTATCCTTCCGTCGGCGGAGACCACGCAGAACGAACGCGGGCGCGAAGAGGAAGCCACCCTGGAGATGATCTCGTCATCGGCACTGCGATCGCCGGAAAACACTACATGTACCGCCGAATAAGGTGACTGCCAGCCGAAAGAAGGCGGGTAGCCGTCGAAAAAAACTTCCACCCGGTTATTGATACTGCCGCAAAGCCTGCGGTTGACGATACAGGAAAGAAGCGCGTTGCGCTCGTCGTTTCCGGAGCCGGTAAAAGCCGGGTGCCGGACGACATTATATCCGTCGATAAGGTAATGCCGGGACATATAAGGACAGATGCTGGGTATCAGGTGCTGGTTTTTAGAAGATGAAGCCCGCTTCCAATTTCGGCGCGCATAATGTTTGAAGCGGCATATCCCGTGGTTTGTGCCTCATTCTCGGCTCTACAGGCCGATCTCCATACCCGTCAGGCGGCTGCAGGCCTCGAGATACTTGAGGCCAGTTTTTTCTATGATCTCCGGGGGCAGGGACGGAACGGTGGATGGGATTTTGTCCCAGTTAAGCCCTTCCAGGTAATCGCGCACGAACTGCTTGTCGAAGCTCGGCTGGGGGCCGCCGGGTTTATAAATATCAGCCGGCCAGAAACGCGAAGAATCCGGGGTAAGCGCCTCGTCTATCAGTATGATTTCTTCTCCGTCGAGGCCGAACTCGAACTTGGTATCGGCGATGATTATCCCCCTGGCGGCGGCGTACTCCTCCGCGCGGCGGTATATGGAAAGGCTCATTTCCTCCAGGCTGTAAGCGGTCTTCTCTCCGAGCATTTTTCGCACGTAATCCACGCTGACGTTCTCGTCGTGCCCGCTCTCGGCTTTGGTCGAAGGGGTGAAGATCGGTACGGGAAGCTTTTCCGATTCTTTCAGCCCTGCGGGAAGTTTTACCCCGCAGATGGAACCGCTCTTTTTGTATTCTTTCCAGCCTGAACCGGAAAGATACCCTCTGACAATGCACTCCACCGGCAAAGGCCGGGTTTTCTTGACCAGCATAGACCGGCCGGAGAGCTCTTGCGCGTAACGGCCAAGCGCCTGCGGATAACCGGAAACATCCGCGGAAATAAAATGATGTTTCACGGTTTCTGCCAGAAAAGAGAACCAGAAAAGAGAGACGGCGGTGAGCACTTTTCCTTTGCCGGGTATCCCCTCTTTCAGCACCACGTCGAAACAAGAGATGCGGTCGGTGGAAACCACCAGCAGGCGGCCGCCGAGATCGTAAACGTCCCGGACCTTGCCTCTCCTGAACAAAGGGAATTCCTTATAATCGGTAGATAACAATGCCCGCTCTCCCATCGCTCCTCCGCCCGAATCCCGCAATTATTTACCGGTTCCGGCCTTGCCGCCGGTAAGCCTCTTATGCAAAGCGTAATACTCCTGCCACAATTCTTCCGGCAGGTCGTCGCCAAAGGTCTTGAAGAACTCCTTTATGCCCTTAAGTTCCTCAAGCCAGTCCTTCCTGTTGACCGCCAGCAGTTTTTTAATCGCCCCTTCCGCGAGGTTAAGCTTGGTCATATCGATGTCCTTAAGCCGCGGGAGGTAACCGATCGGGGTCTTTTGACAGCCTACCGTGCCGTTGCATCTGTCCAGTATCCATTCCAGCACGCGCAGGTTCTCTCTGTATCCCGGCCAGAGAAATTTTCCATCCGCCCCGGTGCGGAACCAGTTCACGTGGAATATCCTGGGCGCCTTGGACATTATCTTCCCCATATTCAGCCAATGCCTGAAGTAATGCCCCATATTGTATCCGCAGAACGGCAGCATCGCCATGGGATCGCGGCGCACCTCTCCCTGCTTGCCGTATTGAGCGGCGGTACGCTCCGAACCCATAGTGGCTCCGGCAAAAACACCGTGCTTCCAGTTGAAAGTTTCGTAAACCAGGGGCGCCAGGTGCTGTCTTCTTCCGCCGAAAACTACGGCGCTGATAGGCACGCCGTGATGATGTTCCAGCCTGAAGGTCGCGGAAGGGCACTGCGCCACGGGAGTGGTGAACCTGCTGTTGGGATGCGCCCCCAGCACCGGCCTGCCGTCCGCATCCTGCGCTCCGCGCTTCCACGGTCTCCCCTGCCAGTCTATTCCGGACTCCGGCACCTCGCCGTCCGCGCCCTCCCACCAGACGGTACCGTCGGGCTTGAGAAGGACGTTCGTGAAGATAGTGTTGCGCGTGATAGTCTGCACCATATTGGGATTGGTCTTGCTGTTCGTCCCGGGAGCGACGCCGAAAAAACCTGTTTCTGGGTTGACCGCCCATAACGAACCGTCGCTATCCACGCGCATCCAGGCGATGTCGTCTCCCACGGTCCAGACGCGGTACCCTTTGCGCTTTAGTCCCTCCGGCGGAACGAGCATCGCCAGATTGGTCTTGCCGCAGGCGCTGGGAA
>DIEK01000092.1:3471-3782 GCA_002418595.1 Candidatus Omnitrophica bacterium UBA5776
TCAGCATATGCTCGGCAAGCCAGCCTTCTTTCGCCGCCATATGGCTGGCGATGCGCAGGGAAAGACATTTCTTGCCGAGAAGAACGTTGCCGCCGTAACCGGAGCCGACGCTCCAGATAATGTTATCCTCGGGAAAATGCAGGATCAGCCGCCTTTCTATATTCAAATCCGCCTTGGAATGCAGACATTTTGTGAAATCTTTATTCTTTCCCAGAAAATTAAGCACGGGCAGTCCTACCCTGGTCATTATTATCATGTTCAGGACCACATATATCGAATCCGTCAGTTCCACCCCCACCTTGCTGAAAGGA
>DIEK01000120.1 GCA_002418595.1 Candidatus Omnitrophica bacterium UBA5776
CGGGATCATGGCAACGCGGACGCTCGACAACAAAAAAGACAGGCTGATCACCATGATGGTCACGCCGTTCATGATCTGCGGAGCCAAGCTTCCCATTTTCGCTTTGTTCATCGGCGCCTTCTTCGCGCCTGAGCAGGGGGCTAACATCATGTTCCTTATGTACGCTTTGAGCATGGCGATAGCTCTCGGCTCGGCTCTGGTGTTGAAGAAAGCCGTCTTCAAAGGCGAAACTTCGCATTTCGTGATGGAGCTGCCGCCTTACCGCGTTCCCACCATACAGGGGCTGCTGCTTAAGATGTGGGAAAGGGGATGGCTTTACATAAAGAAGGCGGGGACGATCATTTTGCTTATCTCCGTTATTATCTGGGCAGGTTTTACCTTCCCGCAGATGGAGCCCGGGGAAGGCGTGAGCGAAGAAGCCGCGGCCTCGGCGCAGATGGAGCAGAGTTTTGCCGGCAGGATAGGCAAGTTCGTCGAGCCGGCGGTCAGGCCCCTGGGCATGGACTGGCGGGGAGGCGATGCCCTGATGGCCGGGGTCGCGGCAAAAGAGGTCGTGGTAAGCACCATGGGGACAATGTACAGCCTGGGAGAGGTCGATCCTGAAGAGGCGGAGCCGTTGAAGGAAGCCCTGCAGAACGATCCTTCCTGGAGCCCTTTGAAGGCCGCGGCTTTCCTGATGTTCTGCCTTATCTATCTGCCGTGTTTTGTGGCGATGTCGGTATTTTACCGCGAATCCGGCCCGAGCATGAAATGGACGTTATTTCTGATCTTCTGGACCACGGTCATGGCCTGGGCCGCTTCGTTTTTGGTGTATCAGGGAGGGAGGCTGCTGGGTATAGGAGGATGAACGATGGAAAAAACGGTCATAATCACGCTTGTTTTGATCTGCGCCGCTTTACTGGTCCGCTGCCTGGTCAAGGCTTTCCGGGGAGAAACATGCTCTTCCTGCGGCGGCGGGTGCGGTTTAGCGGATAAGAAGAATGGAGTTTGTTTCGGCAGGTAATACCTGCGGACGCCGTCTGTGCCGGGGACACTTCCGGCGGAACCATCTGCGGTAGTAAGGGTAAAGCGGACCCGGTCCCGGAACAAGGAGGGGGTTTTATGGATAGAAAATGTGACTGCGGCGGTAAATGCGGTGAACTGTGCCGGTGTAAGGTGCGGGAAAAAGATACCGGTAAAAAACAGGAGAAGAGGAAAGAATAACCGGCCGGTATGTTGATATTCCTGAGATAAAAAGGGGGAGAAGATGAACGGAGGTTTTGAATTGGCAAAGGCGGGGGAGTTGGCGAATATCTACCGCCTGCCTTGCGGTATAGTAAACGTAAATATCCAGGGGGTCACTTTACATTTCTCGCAGGAGGCTTTTCTGCTTTTTTCAGCAATGGTGCGCAGCGCCAATTCTTCATTGATGGATATAGAGCTTAAGGAACTACTGGAAAGAGGAGGGGCCGAGCATGGCTGATGTTCGCAGCGAGGAATTGAAGATAGCGGACATTCTGCAATTCGCCGGGGGAATGAATTACGGCGAAGTCGTCATCACCATCCACGACTCGCAGATAGTGCAGGTGGAAAAAAGAGAAAGGAAACGTTTTAAGGCGCAGAAGCGACTGCCCGCGCAGAGCTGACATTTTCAACGATAGCCGACCGGACAACCGGAGGAAACCTGTAAAAGGAGAGGGATATGTTTTCCAAGTTGTCCGGTTGTTTATTGGCATTGAGTTTGTTGATCGGTTTTCACTCTTCCTTATATGCCGGGGGAGAGGATATGGAAACAGCACTTAGAAAGCTCCAGTCGCGCGTCGAGGAGCTTGAAAAGAAATCGGCGGAGCAGGATGCCCACATCAGATCGCAAAGCTCGCTCGCGCAGTCGCAGCAGCGCAAGATCGCCGAATACGAAGCAAGACTCTCAGAGTTCGGGAAACAGGCGTCCGGCGGCGGGATGCAATTTATGGAGGGCCTTGAGCTCGGCGCAGGCGGCACTATGATATTCCAGTCCGCCGGGAACACCAATTACCGTGACGGGGAGACAAAAAAGGAATCCCGCGCCGGCGTGTCGTATTCGGCGGACGTAACATTGGCCAAAGAATTCGAGGAGACCGGCGGCAGGGCCTTCCTGCATCTTGAGGCGGGACAGGGAGCCGGCCTGGACGACAATTTTACCTTGTACAGCGGCGTCAACCGTGACGCCGGGGACAGCGAGGCAAAAGCGGAGGTGACCGAATTCTGGTACGAGCAGGACCTTTTCCAGGATAAAGCCGTGGTCACTTTCGGCAAACTCGACGCAAGCGCCTATTTCGATCAGAACGAGGCCGCCAACGACGAGACCACGCAGTTCCTCGGCAGCATCTTCCGCAACTCGCCCGTCATAGAATTCTCCGACAACGGGGCAGGCGTGCGTTTCGCGTATCTGCCTGCCGAATGGCTGGAACTGGGCTACGGGGTCTTCCCCGGCAGCGGAAGCTGGGAAGACACAGGCGACAGCCTGTTCAATATGGGACAGGTGCATTTCAAGACCAGCCTCTTCGGTCTGCCGGGTAATTACCGTTTCTACGTCTGGAACAACAACACAGACCATAGCAAATGGCTGGACAGCGAGAAGGCCAAAGAAGCCGCTTACGGCTTCGGCTTCAGCTTTGACCAGAAAGTAAACGACATCGTGACCGTCTTCACCAGGTACGGCTGGCAGAATCCGGAGGTATATAACCCGGAGATCACGGCGGCGGACGGATCGAACTATTCCCTTGAGCAAGCCTGGAGCGCCGGTTTCCAAGTGGAGGGCAAGCTGTGGGGCAGGGAGAACGACGTCTTCGCTTTTGCCGTGGGCCAGGTCATGCCGTCGGATGACTACAAGGAGGCCAACGAGGGCCTGCTTGCGAAGACCGAAGGGCATTTGGAGGCGTATTACAGGATACAAGTGAACGACCACCTCTCCGTCAGCCCGGATATCCAGTATATCTGGAATCCCTTCGGCAAAGACGTCGTCGGAAACACGG
>DIEK01000035.1 GCA_002418595.1 Candidatus Omnitrophica bacterium UBA5776
GCATAAGCTGGCTGCAAATCTTCAGATCCGAATCTATGAACATATCCATGGTGTGACTGACCGCCCCTTCTATGGAGTTCTCTATGGGGACCACTCCGTAGTCGGCGGCGTCGCGCTGCACCTGAAGAAAAACGTCCGTAATACTCTGACAGCTCAAGTACGCGACCTGTGAACCGAAACGTTTCATGGCGGCAAGGTTGCTGAAGCTGGCTTCCGGGCCGAGATACGCCACCTTAAGCGGTCCTCCCAGAGAAAGGCTATAGGACATTATCTCGCTATAGACCGCTTCCAGGGCTTTATTGCTCAACGGCCCCTTGTTGACGGACGATATCCTGCGCAGGACTTCGCTCTCCCGGTCGGGAGAATACAGGCTTTTCCCGTTGCTGCGTTTCAAACGGGAGATCCGGCTACTGACGCCGGCCCGCCGGTTAAGCAGTTCTATCAATTTTCTGTCAAGGCTGTCAATCTGCGACCGCAGGCTTTTCAGGCTCATTGCCGTCCTCCTCTTTATCCTTTTCCTCCGCCGACTGCTGCATAACGGCAAGAGCGGCTGCCCCGACTTCGATGCTGTCCAGTTTGGGCATTTCTTCTATAGAATTCAAACCGAAATATTCCAGGAACTGCCTGGTGGTTCCGAAAACGAACGGACGGCCCGGAGCGTCTTTCTTACCGCTTATCCTGATCAGGTTCTTTTCCAGCAGGTTCTTCATTACCCCGTCGATGTTGACGCTGCGCAGAGACTGTACCTCCTGCCTGGTTACCGGTTGTTTATAGGCTATTATGGCCAGCGTTTCCATTGCCGGACGGGAAAGTTTATCGCTCCTTCTCTGGCGGTAGAGTCTGCGCACGAAACCGGAAAGTTCCGGGGCCGTGGTCATCCTGTAGCCCCCGGCGGCTTCGTCCACGCGCACCCCCCTGCCTCCGGTCTCATATTCCTGTTTAAGCCGCGCTACGGCTTCTCTCAACATCGCCGTATCGGAACCAGGTACAAGCGAACGCAGCTGCTCCAGGCTTACCGGTTGTTCCGCGGCAAATAACAAAGCCTCGACTACCGCTGTGATATTATCCGACATAATCGTTCTTCTCCAGGCCGCTGCCGTATGTGATACATCACGATTTGACCGATTGGGTCTGTTTATATACTTCGTTCAACAACTCTTCGGTACTGCCGGGGCTGGGCAGTCTCTCCAAAGCTTTCTTTATCATCGCGGCGGCCTCCGCTTTTTTATACTCCAGCCTGCAGAGTATCTCTGCCGCCTCTTCTTCTATGTCCGCGCCGGCGGAAGTCGGAGGAACGGCCGTCCTGACGCCGGGCTCCTGCATCAGACAGAACTTGCCGACCTTATTCTGCAGCTTGGCAACGATCTCCTTGGCGCGCTGCTGGCCGATCCCGGGCAGGGTCTTTAGAAAATTAACGTCTCCGGAGTCTATCGCCCTGGCTATGCAAGGAATCGGCTGGTTAAGCGCCCGCAAAGCGGCGCGCGGGCCGATGCCCGAGACCGTAATGAAAACCTGAAAAAATTCCTTTTCTATTTCGTTAAGAAACCCGAACAGGACCGGGGTGCTGCGCGACGGCTCCACGTGGTGGAAATGATACGTGATCAGATTAAGCTCCGAGCCGTCCGGCGCGCTGCTCCGCAGCCTGGACATAACCGATGCGGGGACAAATACCTCGTATAACAGGCCATGCGATTCTATGACAAGGGAATTGACGTTCTTCTGGACGATCTTTCCGCAGATACCAACTATCATATTTTAGACTTACCGATGAAATAATGGCCTATGGCCAGGGCCAGAGCGTCAGTAATGTCCATGTAGGCGGGGGTCTCCTTCAGCCCGAGCAGATCGAGCACCATCCTCTGCACCTGTTGTTTTGAAGCAAGCCCTTTACCGACGATAGCTTTCTTTATTCTGGTCGCGGCGTATTCCGCCACGCTTATGCCGGCGGTCGAACAGGCCAGGCATATAACGCCGCGCGCGTGACCAAGTATGCAGGAAGTGGCGGGATGGGCATAATGAGAATAGATCTTCTCCAGTACCGCCGCCCCCGGCCTGAACTCTTCCAGTATCGACCCGACCGCAGCATATATCTTCCCGAGCCTGGCAGGCAGGTCTTCTTTCTGCGCAGTCTCAATAATCCCTGCTTCCAGAAGGCGGAAAGACGTCCCGGAGACTTCTATCAAACCGTATCCGGTAATCGATAGAGCGGGATCGATACCCAATATCCTCATAGAACTGCGCGGAATATCAACTCTCACTTTCGGCGATCTTGGCCATCAGATCATCGGGAATGTCGAAATTGGCGTAGACGTTCTGCACGTCGTCGTGATCTTCCAGCGATTCTATCAACGACAAAAGCTGTCTGGCGTCGCTCTCGTTCACCTTGACGGTCGACGAGGGAATCATGGTAAGGTCTGCCGATTGCATCTGAATATTCTTGGCCTGGAGCGCCTGTTTCACATTCTCCAGGTCCTGCGCAGCGGTGGTGACCTCGTAATTGGCGTCGTCATCGGATTTGAAGTCTTCCGCACCGGCCTCAAGCGCTATATTCATCAGGTCATCTTCGTTGGCCTGGCTCTTCTCGACAAGAATGTAACCTTTCTTCGCGAATATCCAGCTTACGGAACCGGCCCCGGCCATATTCGCGTTTTTCTTGGACATTATATTGCGCACCTCTGCGGTGGTCCTGTTTTTGTTATCGGTAAGGGCTTCCACCATCATAGCCACGCCTCCGGGACCGTATCCTTCATATATAACGTTCTCGTATGAAACACCCGGCAGTTCCCCTGTCCCTCTTTTAATCGCCATCTTGACGTTATCGCTCGGCATGTTGGCTTCCTTTGCCTTCATCATTACCGCGCGTAATTTAAAATTGGTTTCCGGATTACCGCCGCCTTCCCTGGCCGCGACCGTCAACTCCTTTATTATCTTCGTATAGATCTTGCCTTTTTTAGCGTCCAGGGCGGCTTTCTTGTGTTTGATACCTGCCCATTTTGAATGTCCCGACATTTCACTGCCTCCTTCGCGCAAACAAACACTTGCCCAATTCTTATAAAGGCAAGGTGTGATTGCGGATAAATGTTTCACATATGCTCTTACCGAGCAGTTATAATCCCGCGCCTGCGGTATGCCTATTTTAAAAGGGATTAACCCTTTGACAAAAAAACCGGGATAGATAGAATAAGCCGGGTTCTGTCTGGCGAAGGTTCTATCCTGCGCCAAGCGGCGATTCCTCTGAACCTGCGATGTTGCCATCGCAATCGAGCAGCCTACCCGAGACTGATAGCGGGACGGGTAATCCCTCATCTCCTATTCGGCCTTGCTCCACGTAGAGATTGCGGCGTTTCACTTTCCCGGATCGCTCCGGGAAACTCGTCTCTGTAGCTCTCCCGCTGATTAAAGCGGGTCCCCTTACGGGGATTCCTCCGGTCCGGTGAAGGACCGGGGTGGGCGTTACCCACTACGTTACCCACGGGAGCCCGGACTTTCCTCCCGCCGGAGGTAACCGGCGGGCAGCCGCTTTCTATCTATCCCGCATTCATAGCCTGCTGGACCGCCTGGTTTGCCAGTTTATCCGCGCCTTTATTCTTTTCGCGCGGGATATGTTTCACTGAAATCTCTTTAAAAGCGGGGAACAAACGTCTCGCCTGCAGGTAAAGCGCCATAATCTCCGCGTTCCTTACTTTATAAAGACCGTTGATCTGCCGGCAAACCAGTTCGCTGTCCGTGTTTATCACCACTTTTTCCGCCTTGAGAAGAAGGGCTTCCTGCAAGGCGTGAATTAACGCGGTGTACTCCGCGTGATTATTGGTGGCGTGCCCCAGATAAACCGAGATATTGCGTACGACCTGCCCGTCGCTGAGTATTATTACGCCGATGCCGGAAGGCCCGGGGTTGCCTTTGGAAGCTCCGTCTATGTATATCTCAAGTTCCCGCGCTACGCTCATCAAGATAAAGGATCCTGTTGCACATTTCACAGGTCACCAGCGTATCATACATACTGATCATGTTTATCACCTGTGGGGGCACGAACATGTGGCATCCGCCGCAGGAAGTCCCCTGAACCGGAACTAGAGCCAGACCGCCCCGTATTTTCAATATCCTGTCATACTGCGCCAGCACTTCCGCTTTTATAAGAGGAGTTGCCTGTTTTCTCTGCGTCTCCAGACAGGCAAGCTTATCGTCTATTTCCCTGATCTCCGCCTGGAGCGCCTTTTTCCCCTCGGTAAAAACCTTCTCTTCCTCTGTCAGGCGCGCTTTCTCTTTCTCGACATCCGCTCGGGAAGCGTCTATGCTTTCCATGAACTCCAGGATCTTATCTTCTATGACTGATTTGTCGGCCTTTGCGTCCTCGATCTGCTGTTGCATCGTGTGGTACTCTTTGTTGGTCTTGAGCTGATAAAGCTGCCCCTGAAGTTTCTGAATGCTCTCTTCCCTGGACGCCAGCTCACCTTCCCGGTCTTTTTTCTGCTTCTGCAGATCAAGGGCCGCCTTTTCCAGTCCGGCGAGCGCGCCCCGCTTGGCTTCAAAGGCGGCTTCCAATTCGGCTATCTTCGCAGGCTTCTCTTCCTTGATTCTTCTCAAATCGTAGATCTGGATATCTATCTGCTGTAACTCAAGCAGATGCTGAAGCTGAGTTTTTAAATCCGTATTCATAACTCCTGTCTTCCCTTTTCCATCTTATAATCATCCGGCTAACCCGGTACACAGCGTATATCCGGCTGTATGCGTATTCAGGCGGTCTCTCCGAAGCATATACCTTTATCATCCCGAGGTTAAACTGGGCGAAGGAGATTATCCCCTGCCGGAAAGGCACGCTTCTTGCTCCGTCGAAGTATAACTGGGCGATACAGGACTCGGACCTGTGACCTTTGCGATGTGAACGCAACGCTCTAACCAACTGAGC
>DIEK01000046.1:0-202 GCA_002418595.1 Candidatus Omnitrophica bacterium UBA5776
GGCGAGCCGCTCTTGAATCTTCAGACGTTATTGGCCGCGGTTGACTATTGCCGGGCAAACAAAAAAAAATGGAAAGTTAATTTCCACTTCCTGCTGGCCACCAACGGCACACTGCTCACCCCGAAGCTGGCGCGCGAACTTATCTCCAAAGGCGTGCAGATAGCCGTTAGCATAGACGGAGGCAAGATCATCCACGACGGCA
>DIEK01000046.1:213-2380 GCA_002418595.1 Candidatus Omnitrophica bacterium UBA5776
GGGAGTTTTTCGGAGATCGCCGCCAACCTTAAGAAGATGCCGCGCGGGATAATGAAACGGCTCGTCGGCCGCGCCACGGTCACGCCGCAGCACGCGCAGATGACAAGGATTTTCGACGACCTGCGCAGAATGGGATTCGAAAGGATGGAACTATTCGAGAGCGAAGATGCCTGTCACCGCGTCACCCCGCAGCGGGAAGCCTTCTTCTTCAAGACCGACGAACAATACGCGCTGCTTTGCCGGGAGTATGAACGCCTGGCGCTAAAATACATAGACGAGACGACTGCCGGCAGGCTAAATTACAGGAAAACCTTTTTTAACCGTTTCTTCAAGCTGATGCAGAGATTGTATTATAACCATCAGGTCGCCGGTGGCTGCCCGGCGGCACAGGGACAACTGGCGGTAGGAGCGGACGGCGGCATCTACCCGTGCACCTCTTTCCTGGGAATCGGAGAATTCAAACTGGGAGATCTCTATAAAGGCGGCCTGGATAAGAAAAAACACGCCTGTTTCCTGGCTCAGGTACAAAGAAGATTCAAGAACTGCTCCGCCTGCTCCCTTTTCAGCCTCTGCCGCACCACAGGGTCCTGCCTGAACATAAACCATTACTTCAACGGTGACATCTCCAAACCGCACGAAAGAAGCTGCCGCCTATTCAAAGAGAAAATAGAATTGGCCGCCGCCGCCCTCGCCATACTCAACGAAAAAATACCCGGCAAACTGGAAGAACTCTTCGGATTCGACCCGGTGGGAAGAAGAGGAAACAAGTTATATTGAGGTATCAAGCCGGGAGTATGCATACTGCCACTATTTAACACAAGTTTTCTTAAGCATAAAAACCCACAGCTTAGATAGTATCAGATTTTTTTCTACTTTTTATTGGGCTCTCTTCAAGCTATAATGAAGCTATCTTACATTCTACCACTCCGCATCAAGATTTGTCTTTTTGCCAGAGTTGAACTTGACAAGCTTATTCCAATGAATTTCACCCGATGAGGAACAATAATTCTTCGCGAATTGAATCGTGAATTTATTGATTACTTTTGAGTATTCCTTCATAAATTGATCGTTTTTTACTCTAGCTTGAAAACCAAGGGGCTCAATAATCTTTGTGTATAAGCTATCGCAACCTGAGATAAAAGTCCAAAATCTTTGACCGCATAATTTTAAGTAATCTCCCTTATCCGGGACATCATCAATCCCATAACAACATCCGTTGACTGCTAAGATGTTAGCGGCCCTAGCATTAGTTCTCAAGACGCGTTTTGCTCTAACAAAATCTTCTCTCATCTTTGAAATTTGCCTACTATTTCCCCAATTCGGACCTGATTTAATCGCGACAATATATCTAGCGCTTCCCTTCTCAAACTCCAGATCAATACCTTCTGCGGAAGATTTCCTACCTCTGTAAACTTTTTCGCAAATGAATATTGCCAACTCCTCAAGAAAACCTCCGAATACTCCTTCTTCCTGTGAAGAAAGATATGCATCCAATACAGATTTCACAAGATCTTGAGCAGTTGCGATATTCTTCGCCTTAAAAAGATACGGATTCTTTCTTTTTAGAACCAAGTCTAATTTGAGTTTCAATAGGCTTTCTAAACGCGCTTTATGAAACTTCTGAATATTCTGTCCAATAAAATTTACAATCTCGCCTTCCCGGACTTTCCCCATGCATGACCTCTCTTGTCGGCAATAAAAGACTCTACTGATGGAATTCGCTTCTTAGCTATTGTTACATAATCGGCTACAATATCAATACCCACAGAATTTCTATGCAACTTTAAAGCGGCTTCACAGGAAGTCCCTGCTCCAACAAATGGATCAAGAACCCAATCGCCTTCTTTCGTAAATAACTTTATGAACCATTCCGGAAGCGATATGGGGAATGTAGCGCTATGATTCTTATTGCCGGTTTCAGTCGCAAGATGTAAAACGTTTGAAGGATATGCCTTCTCACGACCGACCCAATTTGCGATATTCTTTCCGAATCCGCTTTTTACCTTTGAATCAAATCGAATAACATCATTCTTCCCCAGACTCTTAAGCCTTGTTTTCGCCCAAGCCCCCATAGGCACCATGACATTTTCCTGGTACATATGAAAATCTTTGGTTTTATTAAATTGCAAACACCTTTCCCAAGCATCGCGAAAACGATTAGGCCATT
>DIEK01000046.1:2385-7752 GCA_002418595.1 Candidatus Omnitrophica bacterium UBA5776
TCTTCTGTCCAAAGCCAACCTTGTTGTCTAAGTTTAAGAATAAGTTCCAAAACATACGTATGTCTCTCGCCATTGACTACTCGTTCCTTTATGTTAAGTATGAATGTCCCTGTTGGCTTAAGCACCCGCAAGAATTGCTCGCTGCGCTGGAAGAACCACTCAACGTATTTATCAGGTTTAATTCCTCCATAGGTATCCATTCTACTATCAGCATAAGGAGGGGAAGTAACAATAAGATCAAAATAATTATCTGGGAAATCACTAAGGACTTCCAGGCAGTCGCCTCTTAAGATATCTGTCTTAACTTCTTTTGTTACTCCGTGTGTCGCAGTGATCATAGCCTCATACTGTTCCATAAACATAAAAACCTCCGCTTTTTAGGCGAAGGTTTTAGTTATATTAACGTGGCAGTTCCCCCTTCAAACGATACCACTTCAAGTTATTGTCCTTTTTATACACCCGCTCCTCCTAAATGTCAAGCATGATATTATCTAATCAACCATTGAGTATTTATACCCCTAATAGTATAAATTTATTATAAGATTTATGTGTAATTTAACAAGAGTTTTCTAATGATACTCGTGATACTTGCAGACTCAATACGCGTTTGGTAAAAAGAAATAGCAAAAATCATTGGACCGCATGTTGGAGTGCGACCAGGTCGTAGCTTCGCTACTCCCCAGAGGGGCCCTGCCCCTCTGGCGCCTCGCCACTTTGTGGCGGGCTGTCACCCCGAGTACGCGGGACAAGTTTTTTCCCGCACCCTTTTCTGGTTCGACATAGCCATTATCTATGGGGCTTTTTATTATCCTATCTGAACTTTCGCGCGGAAATTATGGGCCATGTTGGAGTCGAACCAACGACCTTGACATTAAGAGTGTCCTGCTCTGCCAATTGAGCTAATGGCCCTGAACTATCGCTTTATAGGTAAGATTGCAACGGAGAGTTAAATTATATCATAAACCGGAGATCACGCAAGTGTTGTTTTTCCGAAGGATGGATCCGTCTTTCCTTATACTATTGTTTTTAACCTGTAAAACGCCACTAAGTTGAATAAGGCGATGGCGAAGCAGGTCTGGACGATACCCAGTATGGGCACCCAAAAGGCGCTTACAAGCAGCGCGCCCAGGCAGGAACCCAGGAGATCCACTCCGTAGATCAATCCGCCTGTGCGGGATATGGCTGCCGGCGCCGGTGAGTATATGTTGTTCGCCAATGGAAACTGATAACCGGTGATGTATCCGGCTGCTGCGGAAAGCAAAGGAAAGAAAAGATTGGCGCCAAACCAAAGCAGGATATCCGGTTGTCTAAGAGCTAAGAGGCGAAGCGTCGCACAGAGAAACAGAGCGTAGAACACAAATATCAACTGCATTTTTCTGAAACGGCTCAAAGCAGCTTCTGAAGAGAAATTCATCCCGCGCCCCGCTCCCAGCACCAACCCCAGCATAAAAGAAGTAAGTATCACCCCCAGCTTGTAAAAAACAATCCCGTAGATAGACTGGAAGGCCAGGAGGATGATCATCTGGAAGCCCATGGCGCTGAAGCCGCCGGTTACGCAGGCCGGTACAACCGCCCCTCTCACTCCCCTTTTACGCCCGGCGAACAACATAACAATTGCCAGCGCCGCCACTACCACCCAGATCAACCGTGCGGTCACCGCAGCAAGCAGCGCGCAGACCAGCGGATGCCGGAAACGGCTAAGCCAGGAGATATTGGCATAATAATAGCTTATCGGACGCTCATCGCTGTTCAACGGCCCGCTATAACGCTGCTTCAATATCCGCTCAAGATAATCCACGCGCTCGGCAGAAAGCCGCGAGAAAAGATAAGCGCCGCAGACATAGGAAAGGCGCAGACCGCGCTCCTCTATGCGTCTGACAAGCAGTTCATAATCATAAGTGAGCGCTCCCGTGGTATCGGAGGCAAGAAAATAAGCCGTATCCCCGGGAATGGCCTTGACCTCGCCGAAGACCTCTTTTAACGCGGCGTATATCGACCGCAGCAGCAGCGCATTTTCCCGGCGGATATAGTTCTCCGAAGAGGAGAGCGATATTGAGAAGACCCCTCTCTGCTTGAGAATGCTCTTCAGTTCACGGAAGAATTCCAAGGTATAGTAACGGTTAAGCTGCGCAGTAAGCGGGTCGCCGAGATTGATGATCACGCAGTCATATTTCTTTTTGTTGTATTTGATAAATCTCCGGGCGTCGATGTTATGCACGGACAGGCGCTTATCCAGGAATACCTCCAAATACTCCGGCGCAAGATGACTGCGCGCCATTTCGATATTCAGAGGATCAAGCTCGACATAATCAAGCTCATCCACCGGTTCGCTGAGCGTCTCTCGCACCGCCTCTATGCCCGCCCCTGCCATCAGCACCCTGCGCGGCGCCTGGTGTTGCAATAACGCCAGGTGCGCCTTCTCCTCCGCGGAAGGCTTATCCGGAACGCTGTAAATGCGCATACCATCGTAGAAAAAAGAAACCTGGCCCCGGTCCGCGATAAGAGTGAGGCTGCCGTAAAGGGAATTGCGGTTATCTATTACCTCTGAACCGCGCCAGCGCGCCTTCAGCGAAGCGGATTCAAGTTCCTGCCAACCGGGAGAGAAGGAAAGATACGCCAGGAATCCAAACAAAAGAATGGAACAGACGCGCGCGGACAGAACCTTCCAGCTTGTACCCGCGCTCCTGAGAAGCAGCAGGGCCGCCGATAAAGCCAATGCCGCCAGAACGGCGATAATCTGTAATACGCCGTAGACGCGTATCAGATACAGGCTCACGCTGAAACCGCCCGCCATCGAACCGAGCGATTCCAGCAAATACGTTTTGCCGGCATTGCTCAAGCGGCAAGACAAGCTGAACATAAAACCCGGGAATCCACAGGCCGGGAGAAACACCAGCAGCCCGGCCTCGGCCATACGCGGCAGAGAAACCACTTCTCCTGCGGCGACACCCAGATAATCCCGGATCGAACGTATCTCAAGAAGGCAAAGGAACAGCAGAACAGCCAGACAGATGAAACAGACGGCAAGCGCAAACCGTTTATTTCTTATCCTGTCCGCCTGCCTGCCCAAAGCAAAAGCGGACAAGCCGGCGGACGCCAGCCATGCCGCCAGCGCCACGCCCAGGGAAAGCTCGTTGCCGCCGAAAGAAACCAGGAACTCTCGCAAAAAAAGCACCTGGGCGGACATAGCGATAAAACCGATAACTATAACAGATAAACTGTCAACCATATGCCGTTATTACCGGGTTAATATCAACAATACTCCCATAATTATCATCACTGCCGCAAAGGCCATTCTGAAAACATATCTCCCCTTTTCCGAGCGTATTAATTTCAACGGCAGGTATTTCAGCAGTCCGGCGGCCGGGACGATCACCAGCAGTCCGGCGAATACTATACCCAACCCGAAAGCAAGCCCGTAGCAGGCGCCGCCGAGAAAGTTATGAGAAATAAGTGTTATTTCCGAAAGCACGAGCATAAGCGGAACGCACGGGGCGGCTCCCACGCTGAAGCCGAGCGCGAACAACCCGGCCGACGGAACGTTCCCCTGCATCTGCCGGCAGACTTTTTTATCGAAGATAATGATCAAGCCCAGCAATATGCTGATCGTGCCGGCCAGCGGCGTGAAGAAAGAAGAAAGCGGGGTGCCGCCGAAGAATCTTCGCAGCAGCCAGGCGGACATACCGGCCAGCGCTCCCAGCAGTGTGTAGGCGAGCAGTCTGCCGCCGAAGAAGAAAAAAAAGTCTCCGAACAAACGCGGCCATTTCCTACCGGAGGCGGCGGCGTAGGCGGCCAACAGAGGCATACAGGAAAGCATGCATGGCCCGGATATCCCCAGGATAAAACCCAGGGAAACAAGCTGAAAAAAAGCGGCGGCGTTGTTTAACACAACATCATTCTCTCCAAATCCCGGGCACCTGATGACCGCAGAATTTGCATTTGCCGTCCATTATATTGTTCTCGGTTATACGGTATCCGCTCCGGCCCACAAGCAGTTTGTCGCATTGCGGGCAGTAAGTACTTTCAGCGTAGTGACCGGGGACATTGCCGATATAGACGTATTTCAAACCGCATTCCATGGCTATGCGGCGGCATTCCTGTAGTTTCTCCACCGGCGTCGGAGGCAGATTGGCCAGGCGGTAGGCAGGTATAAAACGGCTGAAATGCACCGGGACACTATCGCCCAGATTCTCTCTTATCCAAAGGCACATCTCGCGAACCTTTTGCGGGTCGTCGTTCTCCCCGGGTATGACCAAATTAGTCAATTCCAGCCAGACACCGGCTGACTTGATCTCCTTCAGAGTCCGCAGGACAGGTTCAAGCTCGGCCATCATACCCATCTTGTTGTAGAATTCCCTGCTGAACCCCTTGATATCCACATTGACCGCGTCCATATACTGCAAAAGTTCTTTGAGCGGTCCGGGGTTTATATAACCGCAGCTGTGCATGCCGTTCTTCAATCCCTTTTTCCTCGCCATCCTGGCGGTGTCCAGCATATATTCGTAGAAAACCGTCGGTTCGGTGTAGGTATAGACGACGAATTTACAACCGCTTTGAACGGTTTTGTTAACAACCTCTTCCGGCGGCAGATTATAACACTCCACCTCGTCCGGTCTGGATTGCGATATCTGCCAGTTCTGACAGAACAAACAACGCATATTGCACCCGGCCACGGCAATGGAAAAAGCCGTCTCTCCAGGCATAACGTGGAAAAACGGCTTCTTTTCTATAGGGTCGACGTGCACGGCCACCGGATTGCCGTAACCTAATGTATAAAGCGTGCCGTCCCTGTTGACGCGCACGGTGCAGACGCCGCGCTGGTTTACGTCCAGAGTGCACTGGCGCGGGCAGAGCAGGCAGCGCACGGTCTTATCCTTGACCTTCTCCCAGTAAGAGGCTTTTTTAGAACCTGCGCCGTCGTCCTGGGCATAGACAGGACTAAAAAAAATCAGCGCGGCCAGAATAAAAAACACCCTCTTATTCATCTTCCGAGAATATGTCGGCTGTGAAGATATACAGATCAGTGTCGCTATTTTTCCAGGCGTCAGCCGGTAATCCCGCTTTTTGCCGGCAAAGCTCGTCCAGGAATTCCTCTTTGCTCCAGCCGGTTTCAACGGCGACCTGCGGCAGGAAGACACCGCTGCGAAAACCGTTCCTGACCATCACGCCGTGAGTACCCATCACGATATCATCCGCTGAATCCGCTTTCTCCAGCGGGGAGAGCACGGATATTTCGATACCGATATCTTTCATCTCTCCCGGCTCGACCGCCACGAAACGCGGGTCGTTTACAGCCGCCTCCACCGCCATGTCTCTTATGGTCAGACACAACGGCTGCACACCCACCATATTCCCTATACAGCCGCG
>DIEK01000127.1:0-1680 GCA_002418595.1 Candidatus Omnitrophica bacterium UBA5776
TTCCCCCGCCTTGCTCCGGGTCGGTAGCCGCCACGCCGCCTATG
Organism: Candidatus Omnitrophica bacterium UBA5776; assembly: GCA_002418595.1. Classification (GTDB taxonomy): domain Bacteria; phylum Omnitrophota; class Gorgyraeia; order Gygaellales; family Profunditerraquicolaceae; genus Undivivens; species Undivivens industriae. The sequence continues at coordinate 45 of DIEK01000127.1, forward strand.
GGGAAACCATACCCCCAATGAATATCCGGCATCGCCAGGGAAGCATTAACTATACCCGGAAGGAAGGCCACGTTGGCGACCTGCTCCGCGGCCTTATCCCGCAGTATATCCTTCAACAGTTTTTCGTCGGCGTAGATGATACCGGGAACGCGCATACCGGGTCTCGCGCTTTTCGGCAGGCGCCAGCGGCAATCGTCTATCTTTTGCAGTTCTATCTCCCCTTCAGCCATAGATTACCACCAGTATTTCACCGTGTAATTCAGTTCGTTCTCGCCTTTTACCGAAACCGGAATAAGGAATTCCGCCGTTGCAGCGTCGGTCTTGACGAATTTATGCGAATTCTGACTGACCTTCCAATTGGCTCCGCGGTTAAAATGTTCGATCACTTTGACTTCTATATTATTATCTTTGTGATTACGCAGAACGACCTCCACGCTTTCTTCCAGCCAGTTCGTGCCCTGCCGCGAGCTAACAACTTTCCTCTCCCCGACAACGTCAAAGGCTTCGCCGAGTTTGATCTTGACCATCTCTCCCTCGGGCGTATGGTCAAGGGAATCTTCTCCGATGAACTGTAGGCTGGCGTCGGCGTCCTGTTTATAAGCTTTGATCCGGCCTTTTGGCAGAGGCATACCGAGTTTGCTCCCCTTATCATTGCGCAGTTCGATGACCACGCTTACTTTGCGCTCGCCCTGTTCCGATCCCGGATAAAACTGCCCGCGGTTCTCGAAAATGAAGGATTTTTTCACCGGTATGTCACCCGCGGAAAGCAGAGATATCTGCTTGCTCTGATTCTGCCGCACGGTCACCGGCCTTGGCAGCGAATAAATATGATATTCGAAGAAGGCCTTTTCCTCGAACTGCGCGCCGGACAGAGACGCCTCTTTCCTCACCGCGTCATACATCATCATCGGAGACTCTTCGCGCGCCCGGTTGACGTCACCGGCGATCAGTTTGAGCGCCGCATCACGGTAATCCGCTCCGCTGCGGTTGTCTATACTGACCCACCCGGACAGGTCTATCCGCGTGTCATCCTTGTTTATCACGGCGATGTAATCCGCCAGCCAGTTAATCCCGCGCGCCAGATAAGAGACCTCCACCAGCTGTTTGCCTTCCCTGCTGCTGGAAAGTATCCAGCTTAAAGCCGGTTTGCTGATCAACCCCTGCGGCAGTTCCGGGAAAGCGATCTCTCGGATATTGTTCCCGCGCGAGACAAGCGAGATCCCGGCATTCGTTCGAAGGACAAGACTGTCGCTGTCGTAACTGAGAAGCGTCCCTTCGTAGGATTTGCCGTCCTTTGCCGCCAGACGAACGGTATTACCCAGATATTTCGAAAGCAGCTTGTCGGCGCTGACCAGGTCGTATTCGTAATTCTGCTCCAGGATCAAACAACCGGCCGGATCGCTCAAATTCTTGAAATGTAGAGATGTGGACTCTATGGAAGCGGCTACGTCTTCGAACCGCAGGCTGGAAACCCCTTTCTTTATGTCGAGAAAACGCTTATCCTTGACCAGCCCGAAATCCTGATTGTAAACGGTCAATTCCACGCCCGGTTTCTCCGCGGCGGCGACAAAGCATACCGGGAACATCGATACTACGGCCAAAACGCTGAAAAAACGCTTCATCAATACCTCCTCCC
>DIEK01000127.1:1694-2929 GCA_002418595.1 Candidatus Omnitrophica bacterium UBA5776
CATCAAAAACCACCTTCGCCTGCCATACCTCCCCCTGCCCGGAGATGGAAAGCTCGTGGAAAGTAGCGGCCTTAATTTCTATGTGTATTTCACAGGAAGAAAACGGCAGCCCGAAAATCTCGGCGCGCACAGAACGCTCGTCCAGACTGACAATCTTGAAATCACGAAACACCGCCTCTTGAGAAGTCGAAAAAAAAAGGAGCTCATTGAGCCAATTAACGAGGAGTTCCTCACGTCCGGCGGCGTTCTGGGAAACGCTCGCCGTCACGCGCTGCCCCTGTTTATCGAAGACAGGATCGGCAATGATCTCGAACATGGCAACCGCGGTATTCACAAAGAGCTCTTTAAGGCTCTTCGCCCGCACGAGTATCGCCACGTCCGCGGTATGCTCGAGTAACTCATAATTAGCGTTGCCCATGGCTCTCCCTTTGTAGAAACATATTTTACCATAAAACCCGCTAAATTAACTTTAAATCTATCTTGACATAACCGGCTGCGGTTTTATAATAAAGAAGAGTTGTATTTCCCGTCATCGCAACTTCCACGAGAGGAGGCCTTCAATGAAGAAAGCGGTCCAGGTGAATAAAAAAAGCAAGGCCAAGAAACAACTCTCCCGTTATTGCCGTTCAGGCAGGGTGCTCTGGTAATCTTCCGCGTTATTTCCCGGTACTAAACCACACGGTCATTTCAAAAAATGCCTAAAGACGATATTTTTCTGCCCGGCGGCTCATTGAAACCACCGGCATATCTTCTCAGTAAACTTGGACGCTGCGTGGGAATATCCACGCGCAGCGGGAACATCTATGCCCTCCCAGCGGAAAGCTTTCCCGCCCTGCGCGCATGGAACGAGGAGATCTCCGGACTGAAAACAGCCCCTTCCCGTTCAGAACTGCGCCGGCTGGCGAACAAACACCGCGTCCCGACGAACCTAACTTCGCTCTTCCCGCTGCCCGGGAAAAAGCAGCTGCGCGAGATCTCACGCAGACCTCATTTCACCGACATTACCCTGAATATAACTTCCTCCTGCAACCTGCGATGCAGATACTGCTGGAATGACCGGGGACAGTACTCCAACAATTCTTTCCGCGAATCCGGGCAGAAACTCGGCGGCGGCGAACCCGGTGAGAGCGAAATGTCTCCCGAAACCGCCCGCAAGGCCGTTGACCTGCTTGTATCCTTAAGAGGCAGAGAAAAAGAACTGGTAGTGGATTTCTACGGAGGCGAGCCGCTCTTGA
>DIEK01000074.1 GCA_002418595.1 Candidatus Omnitrophica bacterium UBA5776
TTCTGAAACCCACGCGTATCTATGTCAAACCGGTGCTGGCTTTGTTGAACGACGCCTCATTCAATCCCAGGGCCAAGAACGCCGGCAGGCCGGTCCACGGCATCGCCAATATTACCGGCGGGGCTTTTTACGACAAGATCGCCAGAATACTTCCCGCCGGCCTTGACGCCAGGATCAACAGGAATTCCTGGGCGGTGCCCAAGATATTCAAGCTCATTCAGAACAAGGGTAATGTGGAAGACGGCGAGATGTTCCGCACGCTCAATATGGGCGTGGGCATGGTAATTATTGCGGAGCCCGCGGCTTGCGGAGACATCTGTTCCTTCCTCGCCTTGCGGGGGGTCAGGAGCTGGAAGATAGGAGAGATCGTCACGGGCTGCAGGAAGGTATCCGTCATTTGATTGCGGCGCAGGTATTGCCCGTGTTCTCGGCCTTGAATATCGTCCCGCAAGGGAGAGGGGAATTGACAAAAGAGAGACCACTTGTCCGATACGGGCTTCGTTGTCTTAACCGTTACCGGGCACAATTAAGGAGGAGTGAAAATGAATAACGTTTATCTGGCGATCGCCGCGGCAGTGTTTATTTTTATCTCCGGAATACGGATCATCCGTCCCACGCACCGCGGGCTGATAGAGCGTCTGGGCAAATACTCCCGCTTCGCCGAGTCCGGCTTCCACTGGATCATACCGGTCATAGAGAACATGTACCTGGTGAACGTTACCGAGCAGATGGTTGACGCAGCTCCCCAGGAGATCATCACCTTCGATAATTTGAACGCGCGGGTGGACGCGCAGGTGTATTTCAAGGTTAAGTCCGACGAGCAGAGCGTCAAGAGCTCGCTTTACAACGTCAACAACTACCAATACCAGATAGTCAACCTGGCCAGGACCACCCTTCGCAACATCATCGGCACGCTTACTTTGAAGTCGGCCAACAGCGAGCGCGGCAAGATAAACGACGAACTGCACAGCACTTTGATGACCGAGACCGCCAATTGGGGGATAGAGATAGTCAGGACCGAATTGAAAGAGATAGACCCGCCTAAGGACGTGCAGGAGACGATGAACAAAGTGGTCAAGGCGGAGAACGAGAAGATCGCCGCCGTCGACTACGCCACCGCCGCCGAGACCGTCGCAGACGGCGAGAAGAGGGCGCAGATAAAAAAGGCGGAGGGGATCAAACAGTCCCGCATACTGGAGGCGCAGGGCGAGGCGGAGGCGATCATGTTGGTGAACGAGGCCGCGGAAAAGTATTTCGTCGGCAACGCCCAGGTGCTGCGTAAACTGGAAGCTATGGAAAAAGCTTTGCAGAATAATACCAAGGTGGTGGTGCCGGGCGGCACGGAACTGGTGAATGTGATCGGCGAAATGGCCGGCATCCTGCCTTTGAAAAGAGAGGCCAAAGACGCTTAAAATGAAAGTACTCGTGGTCGGATCCGGGGGAAGAGAGCATGCTGTTTGCTGGAAGCTGGCGCAGTCTCCTTCGGTGGAAAAGGTATTCTGCGCCCCCGGCAACGGCGGCATCGCTTCCGTCGCGGAATGCGTCCCGATAAAAGCCGATGACGTGGACGGATTGTTGTCTTTCGCTCTGAAGGAAAAGATAGCATTAACCGTGGTCGGCCCGGAAGTTTCGCTTGCCGCCGGTATCGCCGGGACATTCCGCGGCCGCGGGCTGGATATCTTCGGCCCGGACAAACAGGCCGCTCAATTGGAATCCAGTAAGGTTTACGCCAAACGGTTCATGTCCAGGTACGGCATACCCACCGCCTCTTTCGAGGTCTTCAAGGATCCCGATAAAGCAGACGCTTATTTGCGCGGCCTGGGCAGGCGTTGTGTTATCAAGGCCGACGGCCTGGCTGCCGGCAAAGGCGTGGTTATTCCTGCCGGCCTCGGTTCGGCGCTGGCGGCGGTGGACGATATAATGAGGCGCAGGATATTCGGCCCTGCCGGGGAAAGGATAATCATCGAGGAGTGTCTTGAGGGCAGGGAGGTCTCCATTCTGGCTTTCACGGATACGCAGAAGATCGTGCCTTTGGCTTCCAGCCAGGACCATAAACGTGTTTTCGACGGCGACAAAGGGCCGAATACCGGGGGCATGGGCGCTTATTCTCCGGCGGCTTTTCTTTCCCCCGCGCAGCAGGAAGAGATAAACCGTTCGGTGCTTCTGCCGGCAATGGAGGGATTGCGCAAGGAAGGATTGGATTACCGCGGAGTGCTTTACGCCGGGATCATGCTTACCGCCGAAGGGCCGAAGGTGCTGGAATTCAACGTGCGTTTCGGCGACCCGGAGACGCAGGCGATTTTGCCGCGCATGAAGAGCGATCTGGCGGAAGCGCTGCTGGCGGTGAGCCGCCGCAAATTGCCGGAGGCCCCCGCCCTGGAATGGGATGAGCGGGCTTGCGTCTGCGTGGTGCTTGTTTCCCGAGGTTACCCGAGAGAATACGCGAAAGGAATGGAGATAAAAGGCCTGCAGCGGCTCTCCGGGCGGAATGACGTGACCGTATTCCATTCCGGCACCAGGCTCGCCGGAGGCAGGTGTTTAAGCGACGGTGGAAGGGTGCTGGGGGTCAGCGCTCTGGGGCGCGATATCAAAGAAGCCGCCGCCTTCGCCTATTCCGCTGCCGGCGAGATAGATTTTGAAGGGATGCATTACCGCCGTGATATAGCGGCAAAGTCCGCTTGATCCGAAATTGCGCAGATATATAGATGAGAAATATTTTATAAGAAGGGGATGAAGATGAAGAATACGGTCAGTGTGCTTATGGGCAGTAAGTCCGATCTGGAAACAGTGCGGCCCGCGGTCGAACTGCTTAAAGAGTTCGGCATAGAACCGGAGGTCAAGGTCTTGTCGGCCCACCGCACGCCTAAAGAACTGGCGGCTTACGTGGAGTCGGCGCCGGAGCGCGGGGTATCCGTATTCATCGCCGCGGCAGGAGGCTCGGCCGCCCTTGCCGGGGCAATCGCCGGCCATACTCTGCTTCCCGTGATCGGCATCCCGGTGGAGACAAGCAGCCTGCGGGGAGTGGACTCCCTGCTTTCCACCGTGCAGATGCCTTCCGGTATACCTGTGGCCTGTATGGCCGTAGGCGCGGGGGGCGCGAAGAATGCGGCGGTGTTCGCGCTGGAGATACTCGCTTTGTCCGACGCGGGCATCAGGGCCAAGATGGAAACTTTCCGCGCCAAGATGCGCGAGGAGATAGGGAAAATACAGATTTCCTTATGAGCGGGACCAAGACGGTGTTCATAGACGCAATCGATCCGCATCCCCGGGCCCTCGAGGAAGCCGCTTCTTTGATAGCCTCCGGCGGATTGGTGATCATTCCAACTGAGACGGTCTACGGTATAGCGGCCAACTTTTTCGATCCGGCGGCGGTCAGAAAACTGTATAAAATAAAGAAGCGACCGGCGGACAAACCTTTTTCTGTCCTGGTAAGCGGCATTACACAGGCGGAACATCTCGCTTCCGAAGTGCCTTTGCGGGCATACAAGCTTATTTCGCGTTTCTGGCCCGGCCCGTTGACCTTGGTGTTGAAAGGAGCAGGCGGCGGGACAATCGGGGTCAGGATGCCTGACCACCGCGTGGCGCTGGCATTGTTGGAATATGCCGGCGTTCCGGTCGCCTGTCCCTCGGCGAATTTATCCGGGGATAAACCGCCGGTAAAATGCAAGGAAGCGCTTTTCGATTTCGACGGGCTGGTCGAGATGGCGGTGGATTCCGGCCCCTGCCGGATAGGCAGAGAGTCCAGCGTGGTGGATTTTTCAGGCGGCGAGGCGCGCGTCTTGAGGGAGAGTGCGTTGAGCGAAACCGAAATAATGCTTGCCCTGAAGAACAAGATCGTGCTTTTCGTCTGCACAGGGAACTCCTGCCGTTCGGTCATGGCCGAGGCTTTCCTGAAAAAGCTGTTACAGGAGAAGAAACACGATGGCGTGGACGTTCTGTCCGCCGGGATATCCGCGGTTGCCGGCGGGGCGACGCAGGCAACCCGCGACGTTCTGGCTGAGGAGGGTATGGATGTCTTCGGGCACAAGGCGCGCCGGCTGACCGCCGGGATGATTAAAGCGGCCGATATTATCCTGCCGATGGAGAGGCTCCACGAGGAAAAAATATTGGATATGGAACCGGAGGCTAAAAACAGGGTTTTCCTGCTCAAGGAATTTGCCGGGATCGGGGAGGGGACTGCCGATATTTTCGATCCGATCGGCGGGAATCTGGATCTGTACAAAAAGACGTTTTCCCAGATAAAGGAAGCGGTTGTTAAAGTGGAGGGATTGATATGAATTCTGCGCTCTTGATAGCTTCCGACCACGGCGGTTTCGCGTTGAAGGAGAAGTTGAAGATTTTCTTGAAGAAACGCGGCATACGGGTGAAGGACCTCGGCGCGTATTCGGAGGAAAGCTGCGACTATCCGGTCACCGCCGCGGCCCTGGCGGAACTTGTTTCCCGCCGCCGTTACCGCAGGGGAATACTGATCTGCAAAAGCGGGATAGGGAATTCCATAGTGGCGAACCGTTTCCCGGGTGTGCGCGCGGCGCTCTGCTGTAACAGGACGGCGGCGCGGCTTTCCAGGGAGCATAACGACAGCAACGTGCTGGTGTTGGGCGCTTCTTTCTCCGGCGCCGCCGAGGCGCGAAAGATAACGGAGATCTGGATGAATACTGCTTTTGCCGGAGGCAGGCATGAACGCCGGCTGAAAATAATAGTCGAAATAGAAAAAAAGATATGCGGGGGTAGAAGATGAGACATCTGAAAACGGCCGACCCGGAGATATACGCCGCGGTCAAGAACGAGATCGAGAGACA
>DIEK01000023.1:0-763 GCA_002418595.1 Candidatus Omnitrophica bacterium UBA5776
TCAGCAGGCTGAGCCGCGCCACCTCCAGCGCGCGCCTGTTCTGCGCTATTTCCAGCTCAGCCCGGGCAAGGTTCGCCAGGGCGGTAAGAAAAGCACCGCGGTGCTCTATGCCGGATTCATAACGCAAAGTGATCAATTCCAGATTGCCTCGCCTTATTTCGTAGATCTCGCCCGAGAGTTTGAGCGCCTCCTGCGCCTTCAACAGATTCACGAAAGCCCGGCGTAAAGCCAGGCGCACGGAAGCGGAGGTATAATTGAACTGGAATTTGGCGGCCCTGGTGTTCTCAAGCGCGGCGTTGAATTTTTCCGGGGTCTTCAACCCGTCGAAAAGCAGTTGGGTCCCGCTTAACCCATAGCTGTAGCTGTCCTGCGTTTTGGAAGTCCCGGCATCCAGGCTGGAATCTACCTTGGGCAGCACACCGCTGAAAACGATCTTTTCACTTTCCCTGTATTGCTTGACCGTTTCCTCGGCGGAGATAAGGCCGGGGTGATTAACCGCCGCCTCCTTCACGCAGTCCTCCCAGGTCAATTCCTGCGCGTACAAGCCCGGTTGAAGCGCGGAGAGGAAAATCGCGGCTGTTAAGAAAACGGGAAAACAAATCTTTTCTTTAGCGTTCATTATCCGGCAGAAATATTTTTTCATTTTTTATTAGACAAGAAATATCCTCTAAAAGTTACTCTCAAAAAAATCCTGGAAATACCGATACCGGAGACCTCGGGTTCGCGCTGTCGTTTCCCCGGTTACGATGCCCTTGTTTTAGTC
>DIEK01000023.1:807-3060 GCA_002418595.1 Candidatus Omnitrophica bacterium UBA5776
AGTATTGTGTCCCCGGAATTCAAATATTATATTATCACTACCGTCTTTTTTGTCTTCTTTTTTTATTCCCTCGCCCTGACCGGTTATGAGCCGCTTTTTCATTTCAAGCCGGTTTTCCGCCCCGGCGCATAAGGAACTTCAAAAGTTCCAGCCAGAGCAGGGCGAGCGCGGCCGCGGCCAGGGAAAGGGACAGTTCTCGCGCTGAGACGGCGGAGAGATGGAACAGTTTTCGCAGCAACGGTATGGAGAGTATCGCGGCAAGCGCGGACAGCGCGCCGAAGATAACCAGCCGGAGCGCGCGGTTCTTTTCCTTCAAAACGGAAATCATTCCGGACTGCCCGCCGAGATTGGCGAATATCAGCATCAGATTGGACAGGACAAGCGCGATGAAAGCCGCCGTGCGCGCCGCATCCGCCCCCGCCCCCCCGCGCAAAGCGTAAATGTAAAGAGCGAAGACGACGGCGAGAACTCCAAGCCCCTGAAAAATGCTGAATACCAGGGTCCGCCTGTCGAACAAAGGCTCCTGTAGCCTGCGCGGCGGGACTTTCATATTCCCCGGCCCGGGGGAATGCGACTCAAAGACCGTGGAACAGGCAGGGTCTATGATCAACTCGAGGAAAGCGATGTGCGCGGGCAGTAATACTATAGGCATATGAAGGAACACCGGAAGGAAAGCCATACCCGCCACCGGTATATGCACGGCGAAGATGTAAGCGACCGCTTTCTTCAGGTTAAAGAAGATCCTGCGCCCCATGCCCACGGCGTCAACGATGGAAGAGAAATCGTCGTCCAGCAGGACCAGCGCCGAGGCCTCTCTGGCGACGTCCGTGCCGTGTTTTCCCATGGCGATACCGATGTGCGCGGACTTTAGGGCAGGGGCATCGTTGACACCGTCGCCGGTCATCGCCACCACCTCGCCGTTGGCCTTGAGGGCGTCAATGACCGCCATTTTCTGTTCCGGGACCATCCGGGGGAATATGTTGATATCCCTGATCTTGACCTTCAGTTCGCCGGAAGACAGCGTTGCCACTTCCTGCCCGGTGATATATTCCCCCGGGTTCTTCAGGCCGATCTGTGAAGCGATATTGACCGCGGTCCCGGGATAGTCGCCCGTGATCATGATCACGCGTATCCCGGCCTCATAGGCCTCTTTTATCGCCTGCGGCACGGCGGGACGCACCGGATCGCTGAATCCAAGAAGCCCCATGAATTCGAAAATAAAATCATGCTGTTCCTCCGGAAGCTCCGTCTTGCGAAAAGCGGCTCTCGCCACTCCCAGCACGCGCAGGCTTTTTCCGGCCAGGGTTTCAATATGCCCGGAAAGTTTCCGCCTGGCCTCCCCGCTTAAATGGCAGAGATCGGCGACCGCCTCCGGCGACCCCTTGGCGGCGATTATGTAATTTTTTCTGTCCGGCGATTCCCAGACATGCGAAAGGGCAAAGAGTTCTTTGGAAAGCGGATATTCTTTTACCAGCGTCCAGTTGTTATGTATATGTTCACTGCCGGCGAGGTACAATTCTCCGGCCAGTTTCAACGCCTTTTCGATAGGGTCAAAAGGATCCTTCTGTCCGGCCAGGATCCCGTATTCCAGGACGTCATGGAATTTATCGGGCAGGACGCTTTTTTCTCCCCGCGGCCAGGAATACGCCCCGGAGGCAAATAAACCGCTTAATTCCGCCGAATTGAGCGTGAGCGTCCCGGTTTTGTCCACGCAAAGGACACTGGCGGCGCCAAGAGTTTCTATGGCGGCCGCGCGCCTGGTAAGCACGTTATTACGCGAGATGCGCCAGGCGCCGAGAGTAAGAAAAATAACCAGCACCACCGGGAATTCTTCGGGCAAGACCGCCATGCCCAGCGTCAAACCGGCCAGTATCCCGCCCGGCCAGTCGCCCCTGGTCAATCCGTAAAGAATTATCACCAGCGAACAAAGGACCATTCCGGCCAGAAAAAAAACGCGCACGATGCGGGAGGTCTCTTTCTGCAGGAGAGTCTTTTCACCGCGGATTGACTGCAGAGCCCGGCCGATTCTGCCCATTCTGGTGTTTATCCCGGTGAAATAGACCTCGGCGATGCCGTGCCCGCCCACCACCAGCGTTCCGGAATAAACAAACGGTAAATCGTCCCCTCCCGGGGCCGCGTCTTTATCCCCGTCGGAAGAAACATCCCATTCCCGTTTGCGCGCCGGAACCGATTCACCTGTAAGAAGAGACTCGTCGAGCGACAGGCCGGAGCACGAAACTCCCCTGGCGTCGG
>DIEK01000052.1 GCA_002418595.1 Candidatus Omnitrophica bacterium UBA5776
GCCGGCCGTCTTCTGCGCAGGAAGATAAAAAAGAAACGCCGGCTCAAATCGAATTCTCTCTTGATATTTCCGGACAGACGCTGCCGCGGCCGAAAATATTCGCGCCTTCGATAGACCTTAGCGGAAGGGGAGGCGATTTTGATCCTTCACGTCCGCAGTCGGCAGCCGGGGACGAGCCGTTCAGGAGATGGAGCGAAGAGATCGGATTCCCCGGTTATTACCGCCTGCAGTTCGACCTCTGGGAGACTGCCCAGTTGAAGGACAATAGCGAAGAGAGGGAGAAGCAGACGGCTTATTATCGCGGCATCATCGACAAAATATGCTCTTCCGGCGGAACGGTGATCATGACTTTTTTCGGCACCCCCCCCGGAATGGGGAACGTGCTGGACAAAAGAAGCCAGTTGCTGGATACGCAGGAATTCAGGAAGCTGGTCAAGAAATACATCAGGGAATTCAGGAACGACAAAGTCTGGTTTGAGGTCTGGAGCGCCCCTGACCTTGACGATTTTTTTCTCGGAAGCACCCAGGATTATCTGTTGCTTTACCGCAGCGTGGCCGAGGCGGTGAAGGAGGTCGAAAACGAGGACAAGGTGCAGGTATATCTCGGCGGCCCCGGAACCAGCTGGTGGTACCAGAATCCAGAGGGCAACACCGTGGCGGCTCCGGAGAAGAGCCTGATCTACGAGTTGATCCGGTATTGTTCGCGGTACGGCCTGCCGCTGGATTTCATTACCTGGCATGCCTATTCCACCGACCCTTTTGCCGAGCAGTATAACACCGCTTACAATAAGCTGCCGGTGGATCTGATCCGGGAATGGCTTTCTTATTTCAACCTCAGCAAGGATACGCCGCTGATCATAGACGAGTGGAATTACGACAACGGTTTGAACCTGCCGCAGGAGCGTTCGGAGAGAGGCAATATTGCCGCCAGTTACATCCCGGCCCGGCTGAAGGGAATGCAGTCTTGCGGGGTGGACGGGCAGATTTATTACTGTATGGAGGATTTTCATTCCAACAAAAAGCATGTCACCCGCAATATCGGAGCCTTCTGGTTCGATTCGCGGGGTAAGGGCGGCCCGAAGGCGGCTTACAGCGTCTTCCGTATGCTCCAGTCGCTCGGGGACAATTTTTATCAACTCTCTCCTCCGTCCGCCGGCAAAGGGGATGTAGGCATGCTGGCCGGCAGGGACGGCCAGAGGGTGAACGTGCTGGTTTATAATTACGTGAATCCCGAGGCAGCCAGGGATATGCTTTCCAGAAGCGTGGGATCGCTTAACGCCGCGGAGAGAAAGATCCTTTTGCGCATGATAAAAGACGGCACTTACGGACGACTACTTTCCAGGCAGACTGACGCGCAGTCACTCTGGGGGGTCACGAAAAGATTGCGTTCGCTGTTAGCCGACGCGGTTGCGCGCAACGATGAAATTGAAAAGAAAAAATCGTCCGTCCAGCCGCTCAGGATCACGCTGAAGAACATCAAAGGTGACTACCTGACGCGTAAATACGTGGTGGATTTTTCTTGCGTTAAAGATTGCGTTTTTTCTCCGGCCCAGGAAAGAACGGTTTCCTGTTCCGGGACATTGGAAGAGACGGCGGAACTGCCGGCATATTCCGTGATGTTGTTCTCCTTCGAGCCGAAACCCGCGGAACCGCCTGCTGCTCCCGCGGCTGAGCAGGACGGACAGCCCAAGCCGGCGGAGTCCCCGGTTACCCCGGAGACGCAGCCGGTTCAGGAGAGGAAGAACGTTCCTTAGACGGATGAAGAACTTTCCGGAAGATGAAGACGATTTTTTTACCGGGCGCCCGGAAGATGGACGGAAGATTTTTACCGTCTCGGAGGTCAACCGTCGGATAAAGGAACTGATGGAGGCGGGGTTCCCGGATGTGTGGGTGGAAGGGGAGGTTTCCGGGGCGACGAGGATAGCCACAGGCACCGTATTCTTTAATTTGAAGGACGCCTCCGGCCTGTTGAAATGCGTCATTTTTCCGCAGACGGCGCGCGGCATAAAGTTCGAGGTGAAAGACGGCGACAAGCTGATCTGCCGCGGAGGCGTCAGCGTTTATGAGAGGGACGGACGCTATCAGCTTTACGTGCGCAGCCTGGAGCCCAAAGGGCTCGGAAGCCTGCAACTGGCCCTGGAGCAGTTGAAAAAGAGACTGGAGAAGGAGGGGCTTTTTGCTTCGGAGCATAAGCGAAAGATCCCTTATCTGCCGTCTCGCATCGGCGTCGTAACTTCCGCCTCCGGCGCCGCCTTTAAAGATATCTTGAAGGTGGCGGCCGGGCGTTTCAGCGGAATGCACATGATTTTATATCCGGTCAAGGTGCAGGGAGAAGGGGCGGCCGGAGAGATCGCTTCCGCGGTCAGGGAGTTCAACGTTTACAACGCGCGCGCGCGGAAAAATGAGCGCGTAGAGGTTTTAATTGTCGGGCGCGGCGGCGGCAGTATCGAGGACCTTTGGGCTTTCAACGAAGAGCCGGTGGCGAGGGCGGTTTATGATTCGGAGATTCCGGTGATCTCGGCCGTGGGGCACGAGCGAGACTGGACCCTCTGTGATCTGGCGGCGGACCTGCGGGCGCCGACTCCTTCGGCGGCCGCGGAACTGGTAGTTCCGGACAAAGAAGAGTTGAGACAGAAACTTTCCCGGCTTACAGCTTCTCTGCAGGCGGGATTGCAGGATCTTACGCGTTCATCGAGGGAAGATCTGGATGCTCTGGCGCACCGCATGCAGATGAGCGCGGCGCATTACCTGGAGATCGGCGCAAGCCGCATGGACTCCGCCGTCAAGAAACTGCGGCTGTTGAATCCGAAGGCTATGCTTGAGCAGTTCCGCCGGAGAGTTTCCGAACTGTCCGGCAGGGCTTCAACGGCCTGGACGCATTTATTGCAGATCAAAAACGCGGTTTTGAGGTCGGCCGCCGCCAATCTTAACGGATTGAGCCCTTTAAACGTCCTTTCCAGGGGGTATAGCATCACTTTTTCCGCCGCAGGCGGAGTGATCAGGAGCGCGGGGGATGTTTCCGCCGGAGAGGAGATAAGGATAAAATTACACGACGGCGAAATAACCGGTCAGGTAACGGAGGTGCGCGGAAATGGCGGAGATTAAATTCGAAGAGGCGTTGAAAAAACTGGAAAAGATAGTCGAAAACCTGGAAAAGGGCGAGTTGACTTTGGACGAGGCGCTTAAGAAATACCAGGAAGGAATAGAATTATCGCGCGCCTGTTCTTCGCGTCTGGAAAGCGCGCGCAAGAAGATAGAAGTCCTCTCGAAGAACAGGAAAGGCGATTTCGACCTTAAGCCCTTTGAGGACGGGAAGGACGAAAAGGAATAATGCTGCTGGAACGTGTTAATTCTCCCGCCGATCTGCGCGGGATGCCTATGGACAAGTTGCCGGAACTCGCCGGTGAAATACGCCGCCGCATACTGGATGTGGTTTCCGTAAACGGCGGACATCTGGCTTCCAGCCTCGGGGCCGTGGAACTCGCGATCGCCCTGCACTACTGCCTCGATACCCCGCGGGACAAGATCGTCTGGGATGTCGGCCACCAGACCTACGCCCATAAAATCATAACTGGCAGGAATGCCGGATTCGCCGGGCTGCGTAAATACGGCGGCCTGAGCGGCTTCCCCTGCAAAGAGGAATCGGAATATGATCTTTTTACCACCGGGCACAGTTCGACCGCGGTATCCTTGGCCCTCGGCCTCGCCTGCGCCGGGGATCTCGAAGCAGGGGAAAAGAAATTCAAGGCCGCCGCGGTGATCGGCGACGGCTCTTTGAGCGGCGGACTCTGTTTCGAGGGGTTAAATAACGCCGGTCACCTGAAAAAAGACCTGCTGGTGGTGTTGAATACCAATGAAATGAGCATCGCTCCCAACGTGGGGTCGGTGAGCACTTATATCAACAAGATAATCTCCCTGCCGGTTTACAACCGTTTTCGCAGTTCGCTGGAGTCTTTTCTCAATTCCCGTGTGCCGCGAGGCAAAAGACTTCTCAAGCTGGCCAACAAATTCGAGGAAGGGTTAAAAGGCCTTTTTATCCCCGGTGTTTTTTTCGAGGAACTGGGTTTCCGGTATTTCGGCCCTTTCGACGGCAACAATCTCGCCCATCTGATCCCGGCGATGAAGAAGATACTCGCGGTCAAGGGCCCTTTGTTCATGCACGTGATTACTAAGAAAGGTAAGGGGTTTGTCCCCGCGGAGAAAGACCCTGTGCGTTTTCACAGCACGGGGCCGTTCGATCTGTCCGCCGGCAAAAAACAGGAGCCGGCGCCGCTCTCGGCAGCTACCTACACTTCGGTTTTCGGGCGGAAAATAGTCGATCTCGCCGCTCGGGAGAAGAGGCTCGCGGCGATAACCGCGGCCATGGCCGAGGGCACCGGTTTGGACGCCTTTCGGGATAAGTATCCGCAAAGGTTCTTCGATGTCGGAATAGCGGAGGAACACGCTGTTTGCTTCGCCGCCGGCCTGGCCAGGCAAGGGTTGATCCCGGTGGCGGCGATATACTCCACTTTTTTACAGAGGGCGTATGATCAGATAATAGAGTGCGTGGCTTTACAGGGACTGCACGTAATCTTCGCTCTCGACCGGGCGGGGCTCGTCGGCGACGACGGGCCTACGCATCAGGGGATTTTCGACATAAGTTTTCTTCGCCACATCCCTAACATGACGATAATGGCCCCTGCGGACGCGCACGACCTGGAGATGATGTTGGAGTTTTCGTTGTCGTTGAAAGGGCCGGTTTCGCTGAGGTATCCCAAGACGGCTTCTTGTTTACTGCGCCGCAGGCTGACGGGCGGGATGGCCGTTCCGGTGAAGCTCGCCGGGGCGGAAGTTCTGAAAGAAGGAAATGATTTCACGATATTCGCCCTGGGCGGCGCCGTGTC
>DIEK01000031.1 GCA_002418595.1 Candidatus Omnitrophica bacterium UBA5776
ATACCCGCAGACTCCGCCAGGCGCAATTGCCCCTGCCTGGACCGCCCGCTTAAACTGAGCAATTTTGCGCGCTCCACCCATCCTTGTCTTTCAGGTATGGTCTCCGGCAGTATCCGGCCGGAAAGAGGCCTCAGGATCAAACCGGGGATACCGCTTTCGCGGTCCGCGATCTCCAAAGCTTGTCTGCGCTGGGACATGCCGCGCTGCCCCACGACTTCCCCGGTAACTACAAAATCGGCTTCCGCCTGCCGCATGAACTCCGCGCCTTTCTTCAGCATCAGTATCCGGCAATCCAGGCACGGATTCATATTGGAACCGAAGCCGTATTCGGGAGACTTCAGGAGAGCAACGGCCTCCTCGGAAGCGTCGATCCCGGCAAGGGGCGTTCCCGCCCATTCTTCCAGACGGGAAATCAGCCTGCTTCTCGCTCCCGTTCTATCGCGCTCGCGCGGCAGATAAGGCAACAGGACCTTCAGGGGCAGGATTGTTATCCCCTGATCGATCATCAGTCTGGCGGCGAGTATACTGTCCAGGCCGCCTGAAATAAGCGCTACGGCTTTTATCGGTTTTTTGCGGGACATTTTTACGACTCTCTTGGCGGAACGCGCACAAATAATACCCATTTTCTGAAATAAGTTCGGTAACGGGCCCGCCGAAACGGTTATTCCGTGAGGCGGACTGCAGGCAGGTTTTTCAAAGAACGCCTGATTTCGGCGGCGGGATGGGAAAAATTTGTCAACTCTCCGCCGAGAAACTTGTCATAAGACGCGAGGTCGAGGAAACCGTGCCCGCTGAAGTTGAAAAGGACGCACGCGCCTTTGGGCGCCGTTTTTGCCGCGTCGATGGCGGCCTTTACGGCGTGCGCGGTCTCCGGGGCCGGAACGATGCCTTCGGTCCGGGCAAAAGCCAGTGCGGCCTTAAAAACCTCCAGCTGCGGATAAGACCGGGCCTCGGCTATCTTCTTTCTGCAGAGCAGGCTTACCAGAGGAGAACATCCGTGATATCTTAAACCTCCGGCGTGTATGGAAGGCGGCATAAATTTATGGCCGAGAGTGAACATCTTTAACAGCGGCGTGAGCGAAGCGGTGTCTCCAAAATCGTATTCATACAGCCCCCTGGTAAGGGTGGGGCAGGCGGAGGGTTCGACCGCGATTATGCGCATCTCCGGACGTCTGCGCAATTTGTCCGCCACGAAGGGAAAGGCCAATCCGCCGAAATTGCTGCCGCCGCCCACGCATCCGATCACAAAATCCGGCGTCTCTCCGATAAGTTTAAGCTGCGCCTTGGCCTCCTGCCCGATGACGGTCTGGTGTAGAAGAACGTGGTTCAACACGCTGCCGAGGGCGTAATTGGTATCCTTTCTGCCGGCGGCATCCTCTACCGCTTCAGAAATAGCCGTCCCGAGACTCCCGCGGCATGCGGGATCTTCCTTGAGTATGGCTCGCCCGCAAACAGTGGTCTTTGAAGGGGAAGCGACGACATCCGCGCCCCAGATTTTCATCAATGAGCGCCGGAAAGGTTTCTGGTTGTAACTCACCTTTACCATATAAATCATGCACTTCAAGGAGAAGACGTTGCACGCGAAGCTCAACGCCGCTCCCCACTGGCCGGCCCCGGTCTCGGTAGTCAGGCGGCGTATCCCTTCTTTTTTGTTGAAATATGCCTGCGCTATGGCAGTATTGATCTTGTGACTGCCGGTGGGCGAGACGCTTTCGTCTTTATAGTAAATGCGCGCTTTAGTCCCAAGATACTTTTCCAGCCGTAAAGCCCTCTTCAAAGGAGTGGGCCTCCAAAGCCTGTAAATATCCCTTACCGCGGCCGGGATAACGACCTCTTTCTGCCGGCCCATCTCCTGCCGGATCAATGAAAGAGGGAATATTGTATGCAAGTCCTTCGCCGATAACGGCCGGCCGGTGGCGGGGTTCAGTGCCGAAGGAGCGGGAAAAGGCAGGTCGGCAAGCAGATTATACCAGACTGTCGGTATATGCTTCTCCGACAGGACGACTTTGCTTTCATCCATAATACACCTATCCCTGGCAGGGCTTTCTCCCTTTATTCGCCTTCTTGGAACGCCAGTTCAATTTACCTCTGCGTTTTCTTTTTCCCATTTTTACCTTCCTTTCAATCGTCCCATCACGGCCGGCAAAAGCGGGCCGTGAGGTACGGGCGTATCTTCATTCCTGATATTTGTAATAATTGGCGGGTACCGCCTGTACGATATATCTTACGGCCTCTACCATGCAGCTCCTTATGGCATTTTCCATAGGGGCGTCCGAATAACGCGAAAGCACTCCCCCCAGTATCCATCCTTCCGGAGTCCCCGCGGAAGATTTGATGGATACATCGGAAGCCTGTCCCTGCACTTTATTGGACGCCACCACCTCGGAATTGGCGGCGTTCACTATCCTTATTTCCAGGGCGACATGCGCCTTATTTACCGACGCCCCGAGCAGCCCTCCCAAAACACCGCTGGACACGCCGCCGCCGCCGCCCAGCCCTTCTCTTCCACCGGATGCCTGCGGTTCGAACTCATTGACGCTGACGGTTATTATCAGATCCGCGGAGGGGAGCTGCTTTTCTTTCTGTCCCGCGGGTAGAGCGCCGTTGACGCCGCTCGCCGGGGTCTCCTGGACGGCGGGCAGGTCAAGCACCGCGAAACGCCCGCTGTTGACAATCCCGCTCAACAGCATATCCCGTAAAGCGGCGCCGGTCTCCGCGTCGCTTTTCTCCGACTTTACCTCGAATGCGGCAACGGCAATCCGCGCCTTCGGCCCGGAATAAGCCGGCAAAGGGATCGCTCCCGCTTTACTTTCGGATCTGCCGCCCTTTATGACGATCCCCAGTCTCTGGCATCCGCCGAACAGCAGGGCCAGGCTTGAAAAAAGAAAGACCTGAACAATTAATCTTCTCAAAATCACCTCTGCGGGAACAATTATTTCACGCGGGCCCTTGTCTCGAAAGCGGTCCACAGTGGGTTATTCTATATTATAACACCCGACGCGACGGGTCAAGATTTTTCGGAGATCTCCGAGGCTACGCACTATCTTCCAGGGCGAGAACGGCTTTATCTCTTCCTTCTTGCCGGAACCGGTCAGCACGATCGCGGTCCTCACCCCGGCGCGCAGGCCGGTCAAGGCATCGATTCCCATATCGCCTACATACAAAGCGTCGGCGCGGTTTATACCGAGTTTGCTCAAGATTAAACGCAGGATCAGCGGATCCGGTTTGCCTTTCTTCAATTTATCAGCGCAAAGCACGTAAACGAAATATCCATCGAGGGCGAGGTTATCAATCAATATCCTGGAGAAACGCGTGGGGCGGTTGCTGGCCACGGCCATTGGTACGCCTTTTTTCTTCAGATATGCCATCAGCTCCGCCGCGCCGGGGAGCAGCCGCGCTTTTCTGCGCAAGGCTCGGGCGTGGTGTTTTCGGTATATGCCCAGCGCTTTCTTCAGGGATTTCTTTGGAACGAACGGGCGCAGTAATCCGGCATCCCCCCGCCCAACGGCCCCGCGGACCACCGCCGCCGGTTCCGGCGGCAGGCCTAGGCAAAGCATAACATGATTGAAACTTTCCGTTATGGCCGGATAAGCGTCCACCAGCGTCCCGTCCAGGTCGAATATTACAAGTTTTATTTTTTCCATTATCTTTTGAGCGAGCCGGAAAAACCGAACAGCGGACGCAGCGTTAATCCCAGGAAAAAAGGCAGGCTTTAAGCCTGCCTTTCCCAATGTAACACGAATCTCTTTATTCCGGTTCCTGAACTCTAAGTAGCGCCCCTCGGGCTAAAGCCCGCGGATTTCTGGGCGAGGGAATTAATCGCCGCTCTGCGCGCCGGAAGCGGACGGCGGCTCTTGAAGCTCTTCCTCCGGAGAATTCTGGGCGTCTTCCAGTTTCTCCACGCTGATATTTACTGCCGCGTTATTTCCTCCCGCGTCCGAGACGTAATCAACGCTTACTATATCCTGCGCCTTAAGTTCGGAAATATCTTTTATATTCTCGTAAGCGGTTTTGCCGTCTACGGACAGGCTTATCTCTTTCTCGTTGTCTGTTTCATAATCAAGGTATCTCACGATGACCTGTTTCTTGGCGACATCTACCAGAACGACCTCTCCCCAAAGCCATTGCACCTCTTTTATTCCGCTGTCGGCGATGACCTGACTCTCCACCGCTTTACTGTCCCGGCTTAATTCCTCGGCCAGGCACGCTCCGCCGGCGAAAAAGAACGCCGCCGCAACCGCCGTGAATAACACTTTGCATATCTTCATTCCGACTCCTCCTTTGCCGCCGGACGGCTCACCCGGAAACGCCTCCGCCAGGCCACAATTTAACATACGCCTTGCTCTTTGTCAAGACGGGCAAAAACCGCGCGTCAACGCGTAATTTCTTTTATCCGCGGAGCTGCGGCGGTATAGATACCGGCCGCAAGCAAGGCTTTCAGGATATCGCCCGGCACGAAGGCCCAAAAGCCGCAAAGCATCGCCTGCTTACCGCTGCAACCGTATGCCGT
>DIEK01000086.1:0-765 GCA_002418595.1 Candidatus Omnitrophica bacterium UBA5776
TTGTGTCCCCGGAAGCTCAAATTCGAGGGCATATATCCGGGAAACCAAGACCCTGGCCCGGCGCAAAGAAAGCTCCAGGACATGCCCTCCGGAGCTCCTGTCGGAGGAAATAAAGTGAAAATGATATCCGGGTTTGTTCACTCCGCGGCAGGAATCCGGAAAACGGAATCCTATCATACTTCCGTTTATCTCCTTGAAAAGAAAAAACGTCTGTTTCTTCAAGGCCTCTTGCAGCGCGGGGAACGGTTTATCCTGCGCCGGGACACTGCGCGTTTTTAGGGAATCGAAACTGCCGTCCACCCGTATGGCGTATAAAGCCTCTTTATCGGTAAGCAGTCTGTCGAGATAAGCGGTCAGCGCGGCATAATCCCCGATATCCGCGGCCGCAAACTCCATGTCGGTCCGGAAGAAAGTCACGGTTGCGAACGGCGAAAGCGTCGAGGGTGAAATAACGTTCACTCTGCCGTCGGAAGCGATACGGTAGAAACTCCCGTCAAGGGCGATCATCTCGCCGTCCAGCCGGTCCACTGTGCCGATACCGAAATCGCCTTTTTCCGCTATGGCGCGGTATTCAACCCACCCGCCATACTGCCCGGCCTCCAGGGCGTCCATGCTGGAGAACTGACAAACAGCCGTTTTAGGGTCCCGCCGTTCATAAAAACACCCTTGCTGAAAAGAAATGAAGAGCGAAACAAGAACAAAACATAAAAAGTATCCTGGCGCTTTACGCATAGCACTCCTTTTTTATTCCGGGGACACAATACT
>DIEK01000086.1:874-3852 GCA_002418595.1 Candidatus Omnitrophica bacterium UBA5776
CGGCTACGGTAACGAAGCCCGTTTCGCTTCTCGGTCACGGTTACTTACGTCTTAGAACCGAAAGACGTAAGACTAAAACAAGGACATCGTAACCGATAAACGGAAAACGGAATCAATCATGCCCGAACTTCTTTATGAACCATGTCTTCACCCCCTGGACAAGAAATAAATAAGTCAAGACGATGAAAAACAACACGGCGAAATACGCCGGAGGCGGCGCGGTGAACCCGAACGGGCCGGCGAGCGGGGTAAAAGGTATGATCATACCGATGCTGATGATCACCAGGGAAGTCAAAACCAGGAACCCGCTGGGACGGCTCTCCAGAAAAGGCACCTTCCCCGTCCTGATGACGTAGATGACGAGCGTTTGCGTGCAGAGAGATTCTATAAACCACCCGGTGTGAAAAAGCGAGGCGTTGGCGTGAAAGATAAACAGCATTACACCATAGGTAAGGAAATCGTATATCGAACTTATCGGCCCGATAATGAGCATAAATTTCTTGATGTAATCCACCCTCCAGGGACGCGGCTGGCGCAGGTATTCCTTGTCCACTGCGTCGGTAGGTATCGCCACCTGAGAAAGGTCATAAAGAAAATTGTTCAGCAGGATCTGAATGGGAAGCATCGGCAGAAAAGGCAGAAAAAGGCTGCCGCCGGTCATGCTCAGCATATTGCCGAAGTTCGAGCTGGAGCCCATTTTTATGTATTTGACGATGTTGCCGAAGGTTTTACGCCCTTCTATGACGCCGTCCTCAAGCACCATAAGGCTTTTTCGAAGCAATATGATATCCGCCGACTCCTTGGCGATATCGACCGCGTTGTTCACCGATATTCCGACGTCGGAAGCCTTCAGAGCAGGCGCGTCGTTGATACCGTCTCCGAGGTATCCGACGATATGCTTGTTACGGTGCAAGGCGGTGATGATGCGTTCTTTCTGTAAAGGAGAGAGCCTGGCGAAAACGTTGGTGCTTTTGACCAGTTCCTGGAGCTGCGGGTCGTCGGCTTTATCTATCTGGTCCCCGGTAACCAGCCCCTGCACGTTCAGCCCCACCTCGCTGCAGATCTTCTTGGTGACCATCTCGTTATCGCCGGTGAGTACCTTGAAATCCACGCCGAGCTTTCGCAGGGCGATGATGGCTCGCCTGGCGCTCGGTTTGGGCGGGTCGAGAAACGCCACGTAACCGGTCAAGATCAGTTCTTTTTCGTCATCTTTGGAATAAGCTTCTTTTTTCTGAAGGATATCCTTATACGCGATCGCCAGCACCCGGAAGCCGTCGGCACTGAGATTCTCATATTCCTCTTTGAGATCGGAAAGTATCAACGGGTCCATCTCCATCAGTTCCCCGTCGAGCTCATAACCGGAGCAGCGCTTGAAGATCTCCTCCGGAGCGCCCTTGCAGATCAACCTGTGGATGCCGTCCGTTTCCACCACCACCGACATTATCCTGCGGGAGAAATCGAAAGGGACCTCGTCAACTTTTTTGTACTGGCGCACCAGCAGTTTTTCGTGTTTAAGGATGGCCCTGTCCAGCAGGTTCTTCAGGCCGGTCTGATAATAGCTGTTTATGTAGGCGAAGCGCAGAACGCCGTCGTCCTCTTTCCTGACCACGTCGCAGTGCTTCTCCAGGACTATCTTGTCCATGGTCAGCGTCCCGGTCTTATCCGTACAGATGATATCCATAGCGCCGAAATTCTGGATGGAATTGAGGCGTTTGACAATAACGTCCTTTTTCGACATTGCGATCGCGCCTTTAGAGAGGTTTATCGCCACGATCATCGGCAGCATCTCCGGCGTCAGCCCGACCGCAACGCCGAGGGAAAAAAGCAGGGATTCGATCCAACTGCCGCGGCGCATAGCGTTTACGGCAAAGATGAAAATGACCATAAAGAACATCGCGCGGATCATCAACCAGGTAAAACTATGCACCCCTTTGTCGAAGCTGGTCTCCACCCTCATAGTAGCCAGGCGGCGGGACATCTCTCCGAACCTCGTGGAGATGCCGGTCTTGATGACCACGCCGAGAGCGGTGCCGCTGACCACGCTGGAGCCCATAAAAACGATATTGCCCATATCGGGAGCGGGATCACTTTTCCCCGTTGCCGGGCCGGCAGTTTTCTCTATAGGGAAAGACTCTCCGGTAAGGGATGCCTGGTTGATGAACAGGTCTTTGCAGGAAATGACGCGCAGGTCCGCCGGGATCATGTCGCCGGCGAAGATATCCACAATGTCTCCCGGGACAAGCTCCCGTATCTTGATCTCCTTGGAGCGGCCGTTCCTGTAAACGGTGGCGGTGGCACGCACCATTTCGCTCAGCCTGTCTGCCTCCTTGCCGGCGCGATACTCCTGAATGAAAGAAAGCAGGACGCTCATCACGGCCATCAGACCGACCAGCAGGGCGCTTATCTTCTCGCCGAAGAAAAGCGAAAAGGCGCCGATTATCAAAAGCACTATAACGAGGGGATTGACGAATTTGGAGAGGATCTGGATAAAGACCGTGCGCTTCTTTTTCCTCGCCGGCTCGTTGAGACCGTATTCCTCCAGGCGGTCCTGCGCCTCCTGCTCCGACAGTCCTTTTTCCGAAGTGCGCAGTTTCTCGAGGAGCGTTTCTTTGGGGCAGTTTATGTAGTCAAAATCCAGTACCTGCGGCTTCTGGTGCGGGTAACCGTGGTTTTTTTTCTTATCTATCTTAAGAAGCCCCATGGGAAAGCCCGGTTGACACCGTAATTCGCAATAGGATCGCGGGAAACGGCCCGGGCCTTTTCACGGATCACGGGTTAAAGTATTCAAACAAAAAAGGCTTTATCGCCTTCCAATCCCCAGGCTTTTCTAAACGCGCCCTGAAAAACTGGCAGGGAAAGAGCCTTTAACGTTGAGTATATTTTTGTTTTATGCCTTTGTCAATCTATAATTACGTATCGGCGGGCGGCGGTTGGAAAAACGGGGTTTGTTCATAATTCTGCTGCCGCGGGAAGATCAA
>DIEK01000029.1:0-3618 GCA_002418595.1 Candidatus Omnitrophica bacterium UBA5776
AAAACAAAACTGAGCAGCATCAGGGCGTCCCCGGGTTCTCCCAAAAAGGAATAGAGAAGGCCCCCGCCCGCTAAAAGCAGCAGCATCGGCTCCCTGATCACTCCCATGAATATGGACAGGATGTTTCTCTTCTTCTGGGAAGGCAGTTCGTTATAGCCATCTCTAAGCAGCCTGGCGGCCGCTTGCGCTTCGCTAAGGCTCACCGTAAAGCCTCTGCCAGCGCGCGGGCGAATTCCAAGGCGGAAGACGGCCCGTCGGCGGTAATGATATTACCGTCCTTTTCCACCGCTTTCGCGGTATAAAGCGCTCCGCCGGAGACGAGAAATCCTTCCTCTCCGGGAAAAACCGTTGCCTTGCGCCCTTTAAGCACTCCGGCATTGGCTAAGATCACCGCGGCAATGCAGATGGCTGCCAATATGCGCCCGGATGAAACCGTGTCCCGCGCGAGCTTGTGCGCCTCCGGGTCATTAAAAAGGGATTCGGCGCCCGGACCGCCGATGAAGACCACGGCATCATATTCGGAGGCGTTGACCCCGGAGAGTCCCTTATCGCACGCCGTTTTTGTCCCATAGACGCTCACGGCTTCTCCGGGGGCGGAAGAAGCTACGGAAAAACTTATTCCGGCGGAAAGCAGAGTGTCCCTAACCGGAAAAAATTCCTTTTCCTGGAAACCGCGCTGAGACAGCACCACCAGCGCGCGCCTGCCTCCGGCCCAGGCGGCCCCGGAAGGAGAACCGGCCGCAAGGACCCCTGCTACCGCGCATCCCGCTATTATCTTTTTCATGATTTTCACTCCCATGTGCTGACCACCAGGAACTTTTTCTCCCCGGGGGAAAGGTTAAAACGCCCCAGTTCTATCCCTCCGAGCCGACTTGCCCCGCCTTCGGAAGTCTCCACGAAGATATCGTACACACCCGGCTCCAGCAGCAGGCGCGCCGCGCGGATCTCGGCCGGCAAAGTCTGCCAGCAGCGCAGATCGGCCCTGTTGGAAAAAATATTATAAAGACTGCTCAGTATCCTGAAACCGATCGCGGTATTCTCCCCTCTGGTCTCCTCTATCCTGCGCTCCGCCGCTTTCTCAAGCGCGTATTTTCCTCCGGCGGTAACAAGCATCTTGGCGATCACTCTGACTCTTCTGTTGTCCAGGTTTTGTTCGGCGATGGCGCAGATATCCTCTACCGGTTCGCTCTCCGCCGCGTAAAGCTGTCCGGAAGCGGAGCGCGCGCGCAGGGACGAAGCCTTTACCTGATTCGGCCTGCGCTCGTATGAAGGGAAAGCCAGGCTGAGCACGTAGCCGTCCGGCAAAGGCACGGGGACAGCGGTCTCCTTCTTATAAGGAGAGCGTCCGTTATAATTGAACAGGATCACTTCCGCTTTCTTCGCCTTTTCAGGCAGTGGAAGAAAATCCTCTCCCCTGAATTTTACGCCTGCCTCCATAGCCTCCCGGCTCCCCATCCACTGCGCCGCCGCGAGAAAATTCTGTTTCAGCAGGAGCGGCACGCCGAGCCCGTAATGCGTTTTATAATCCTCTTCGTAGATCTGCACCGCTTTCGCGTAAGCTATATAAGCGTCGTTTTCGCCGCGCCCGTTCTTCTCCGTCTCGTAAAGCAGGCCGGAAAGCAGGCGCGCGAAGGCATCTTCTTTGTAAACGTTTTTTTCTCCCTGATTGTAGCGGCTGTTGATCAGGCGCAGGCGTTCGTCAACCTGCCTGGCCTCTACCAGCGCCCCTGAAAAATCCCCGAGCATACAGTAGTTGACAGCCTGAAAGATATTGACCAGTACCCGCTCGAAGTCCTCTCCTCGGTAAGGGGCCAAATAGTCATTGACAAGCCAGGTCGCGGCTTCCTTGCTTAAAGAAACGGAATATAAAGCGTCATATTCCTGCTTTGCTTGCTCGAAAGCGGCGATACTTCCGTGATAATCCCCGCCGGCGTGCAGGACGTAGCCTTTATCGAGAAGATACAAGAGCTTGTTGCCTTTGCCATATGCCGCCGGGCCTTTATCAAGCAGTTTGCCGGCACGGGCGTAGTCGCCGGCGGAAAGCGAGTCGCTTATCATGGCGCCCATACGCACGGAAGCGCAGGAGATGTTGAAGAAAAATGATAAACAGGCTAACGCGGCCGGGAAGAGCCGCTTTATCGTTTCCATAATCCGGCGGGCGGGGGCTAAAGGCCGAAGGTGCTGCGAGAGACTATCTTCTTTATCTCCTTCTGGCCGATCCAGACTTTCTCGTTGCTGGTCAGATTCACCAGCTCCAGGCTGACCTGGTAAAGGACCACGTATTTACCCTTGATCTCGTCTTTAACGGAATTGACCTCTCCCTGCAGCATGAAATCGGCCCCGGTCTCGGCATACTGCGGCTTGGCGGTCTCTTTGGAGGCGTATTGCGCCTGATCCGCCTTTTCCGCGCGCAGTTCCTGGCGGCTGACGCTGTCGGAAACGAATTTCACCTTTCCGGAATTTAACAGGCTTCTCTGCAGGTCATTGACGAAAACGCCGGAATTGATGTGCTCCGAGGTGCGGTTGATAATGGTTCCCACGATCACCACCGGCCTCTTCCCTTGCGCGATGTTAAAATCGCTCAGCCACGGGCGCTGAAGGCAGTCCCCGATCATCTCTTCGGCCGTCATCCGGGAATCGCTGTCGTTCCAGCCGCCGCTCAAGTCCACGGTTTTGGACGTATCCGTGCGTTTGACCTTTATCGAGGAACAGCCGCAGCAGGCGGCAGTCAGAAATACGGCGGAAATCAGTAAAGAAATCAACGAGCGCATAAGCAACCTCCTTTAATATGGCCGGTAAAAAATATCTGCCGGACGGATAAGCGGCCTGCCCGATCCTCCGGCTGAAAATAACAGTGTCTATCGGGAATATTATAAACCGCAGGGAAAGGGTGTCAAGCGGAATGACCGATGCCGCTGAGCTCAAAAAAGAGGGTTCTGCCGTTGGTTTTCAGCCACTGCTTTCCTTCCGGATAATCAGGCATTATTTCCCCGACCTCTTTCCAGAAAAAGCGGGAATGGTCCCTGCGCCGCAAGTGGGCCAGTTCGTGCGCCACCACGTAGTCCAGGGCAGGCAAAGGCGCCATGACCAGACGCCAGTTGAAACGAAGACGGCCGTTCCTGCCGCAGGCGCCCCAGCGTCTGAACGCGCCGCTTAAGGAAAAACCCGCGTGGGACAAACCTGAACGCGCGGAATAATGTTCCAGCCTCCCTGCGATCACCTCCGCCGCCCGGAGCCTGTACCATGAGCCGAACACTCCGGCGGCGTTCCCGCGCAGAAGGCTTCCCAGCCTGAATTCTCTCCCGTCGAAAGACAAACCTTCCGAGCTACCTTCGGGAAAAGTTATTTTGTAAACTTCACCCAGATAAGGGACTCCCGCGCTAATCGCCCTGCGCCGCTCCTCTTCCCGCAGAGCTGAAAGGCGCTTACGCGTTATCCATCCCATTCTGGAAGACGCCAATCGCTCCGCGGAGTGAATTGAAAAAGCGGAAGGGACACGCATTAAGACTGTCCCGTCCCGGCAGACGATCAAGGCGCAGGTCCTCCTGCGCCGGCTGCGGATGATCCTTATATCGCTGAATGAAAAGTCCATCTGAATTCCGGGGACACAATACTTAA
>DIEK01000029.1:3662-3801 GCA_002418595.1 Candidatus Omnitrophica bacterium UBA5776
AAACGATTGACGATACCGGCATCGTAACCGATAAACGATAGACGAGCTTTAATATCGGCAACGGCTAAGGTAACCAAACCCGTTTCGGTTCTCGGTAACGGGGACGTCTTAAAACCGAAAAACGTAAGACTAAAACAAG
>DIEK01000029.1:3923-5127 GCA_002418595.1 Candidatus Omnitrophica bacterium UBA5776
AACCGATAAACGATAGACGAGCTTTAATAGCAGGCGCCAACCTGCCCTTCCTCCCTTTAAATTGGTAGGATTTAGGAGAAATGGAAATACCCGTAGCCGAGAATGAACTATTATAAATCCCCGCTATGATGCTTGACCACTTTACCTTCTACCATGTAAATGATGTCCTCGGCTATGTTGGTGGCGTGGTCGCAGATGCGCTCGAGGTGGCGCGCGATGAGTAAGAGGGGCACGGCCCTGGAAGCGGTGCCGATGTCTTTTGCCATGAAATCATTGATCAGCTCTTCCTGGACGAGGTTACGCAGCCGGTCCGCCTCGGAGTCTGCGCACATCACCTGCTTGGCCAGAGAGACGTCGCGCTTCACAAAAGCGTCGATCGCGTCCCGCACCATATTCTGCGCCACTACGGAGAGCTTGGGGATGTCTATCAAAGGCTTGAGTATCGGCTTATCTATCAAGTCCTGGGCGCGCTGGGAAATATCCACAGCCAGGTCGGCTATGCGCTCCAGTTCCGAATTTATCTTCATCCCGGTGGTGATGAACCGCAGGTCTCCGGCCATCGGCTGGTGCCTGGCTATAAGGTCTATGCACTTTTCGTCCACTTCCAGTTCCAGCATATCTATCTTGTCGTCGGTATCGATCACTGCCTGCGCGCGGCCTTTATCGCGGTTCTTGAGCGCCTCGACCGAATTAAAAATGGCATCCTGGGCCATGGCCGCCATCCTAAGGAGTTCTTTACGCAGATTAGCGAGTTCTTCGTCAAAATGTCTCTCCATCATGACCTCTCTTTCAAACTTGTCGCATCCGGAAATTAGTATTCTTCAATACCCATCCTGCTTAGCCGCGTCATTTCGACGCTCCCCTGCTCATTTTTCGGCAAGCCTTAACAGTGCGCCTGCCGAAGCAACGGTGCGAGTGGAGTCCCTCGGGCCAAAACCCGGGAATTTCTGGGCGAGGGGATGAAAACGCCGCGCGGCCGCCATATACTATATAGTATAGCACACAAGACATATTCCGGTAGCGGCCGCCGCCAAAACCGGCCTCTTCCCGGATTTATCCGTACCTGCCGGTTATGTAATCCTCGGTGCGGCGGTCCGACGGTTTGGTGAATATCGTTTCCGTCCTGCCGAACTCCACCAGTTCCCCCAGCAGGATAAAACCCGTTTCGTCGGAGATGCGCGCCGCCTGCTGCATATTGTGCGTT
>DIEK01000033.1 GCA_002418595.1 Candidatus Omnitrophica bacterium UBA5776
TTTTGGGTTTATCCGTCTGATAGGGTTTATATGGCCAGGTTGATTCCAGGCAGGCGCCTTTTTTAAAAAGCACTTTCATCGCCACCCTGGGATAAGTGCCTTCGCTCTCCGGTATCCCGTCCAGTTTCTTACAATTGGCATATACGTAACGCGGCGAAAGCGGAACGTATCTGCGGTACTCTTTGCCGTCAAAATACTCTTTGACCCCGACCGTTCCGGCAAAGGCCACGCAGGTCCCTTCAGCCCCCTGGTCCCGGACAGGAGACATCTCCGGGGCATAATCCAGACGCGGCGGGAGTTTAACCACCGGCAAAAGCAAACCCATAGGGATATCCCGAGGATCCTGATAATCCTTCAGGCACCCCAGTTTAAAAACGTGCGCCATTGCTATATTATATACTTATAGAAGAAAAAATCAATTGAAGAAAACTGCAGTTTTGGGACAACGCACGGGGTCCGCCAACCTTCCAGTGGCGGGACGGTCCAATTGCGATTCTCGACTATCGGAAACTTCGGCCGGTCTTGCCTTTAGACAAAAAAAACCGGACGGTTGGCAAAGGCTGGATCCGTCCGGTTAATGATCTTACAAAAGGTACTTACTAGATTTCCGGCTGCGCCACGGATTGCGCCGAAGAAAGCGCGGAGTTCTGCGCGGCAAGCCAGGCCGAATAAAGCCCGTCGGCATACGAAACTATGGACGCCGAAGCGTATCCATTATGGAAATAATCCTGCATAACTACGGCGTAGGTCGGGTCAACCGCCAGCATGCCGGTCTGGGTGTTGAGCGCGATCCCTGAACTTATCTTGAGATCGCTCAAATTAACGTAGGAATACTTCACGTTATCCGCGAACGCCCTGAAGGAATCGGTTATTCCCTCATACGGATTGACGCTCCCCTGAAAATATTCGGCCGCTTCGCTCTCAAGGCGGGAGAGGCCGTTCTCTATCTCGAAAAACGCGGCGCTCATCTGCATTTCCTGCAAGAATTTATCGGGCAGATACTCCACCGGCAAACAGGCCCCTTCGGATTCGGAAGTTTCCTTTTCCGGAACATTGAGCTGCGCTAGTCCTGTACCTTCCACGGGAGCCGTCCCTTTCCCGTCGTCGTATAAGACCGAAATAGCCTCTTTGACCGCTTCGACGGCCGCCTCCTTATAGCCTTCCACGATGGAATCCAGGACTTCGCCGCGTTTTCCGTTGAGCTCGTATTCTTTCAGGAAATCGGCGTCAAAGCGCACCTCTATGCCGCCTCCGCTGTCCCGGGTGATAGAAACAGGAGAATTATCGGACGTCTGTCCGACCGTGATAATGTCGTAATCGAAATCAATGTTGAAGTCCGTCAGCGCCCAGGCATCCGCGAAAAAGACAGCCGATTCCAGCACCCTCTGGTCAGGGACAAAACCCCATTCTTCAAAAGCCTCGTAACAGATATCTCCCGAAATCTCATTCAGGAACTCTTCCCGCAAGGCCCTCACCGATTCTACCGATATCTCGTCTGATTGGGACGCCGGTGTTACCATTGAAGAACCGGACGACTCCTCCATCAGCCCATCGTCAATATAACCAAGCTAGACCGAAACGAAAGAGCATAGGAACAGGGACAGGATAGCGATAAAGAAAAACGGACTTTTGCGCATAAAACCCTCCCATGAAGCTCCCCAGGCTTTAGCCCGGGGTTTCTTTAATACAGGCGCCGTCCAATGGTCAGCCACGCTTTTAAACCGTAGGGTGTCGAATTGACACTCTTTTCTCCCTTATGCGTTTATATACCAAAGGTAACACAAAATCACCCTTTATTTCAAGCCGCAGAGCTGAATTTTGCTTCGTTTTACTTAAAAACCAGCGGGTTTTTCTGCTTTAAAATAATCTTTCTCTTAACATTTCCCGAAGCAATTGCTTGAGTCCCGGCGCGTATTTCCGCTAACACCGATTACACCGGCAACCCTCCCCTCGTCCGCCAAATCGGCAGCTTTATCTACCGCCTGCTGTTGTGTGGCAGCGGAAACACGGTGAACCGAACCGTCTTTCATATGCAGTGTTGCCGTAGCATCATTCTTCCCGCTCTTAGAGCCTCCTCCGCCGCTGCTCTTGGGAGGTTCCACCGGTTTTTCCTCTGAAGGCACCGGTTTTTCCTCCGGAGTTATATCATAAGCGACACCGGCAAAAAAGGTTTGCGTGTATTGGGAAGACGGAACAAACTGTTCGTGAGCAACGGCGCTTTTGCTCTTAAAAGTCGAGCTAAACACCTCCTTAGCGACATCAGTCTTCTTGTCCAGAGTATATGTCCGCAGGTTTGCGGCTCGTACATCACCCCCGCTCAGTTGCACCGGACGCTCGGAACTCGTCATAGCCGCCTGTAGCTTATCCCGAAAGTTTATACTGCCCAGGTTATCGGAAAGCTCGGATGCCTTCACCGGATCCCCCTCTTGTCCGAAAACCATGAATTTCTCGCCTGGGCTGTTCTGAAGAGAATCCAGTTTGTCCTGAAAGGCCGTGCCGCTCTTTTCAGGTATCACGCTGTCCCCGGAAAGTTCTACAAGGGGCTTACTGCCGGTACTTGTATCGGCCGCAGCGCTCCCGGTGGGAGTCATGAGCTGACTAATAGTGGTAGTGGCAGTTTCTTTTGTGACGGTATTTTCGTGTTCTCTGATAGTTGCGCCCCCGAAGTAAAACGCCGGGGTGGTGAAAGTAACATCCTCCAAAGTAAGCTTTTGCGTAACCCTGCCGATGCCCTCAACATCTCCCAAGTCGATCTCCTGCGTCCGAAAAACGGACGTTCTGCCGAACGAGCCGTAAGTATCGAGGAAAGAAACGTTGTAAACCGAGTCCCGGGTAGAGCTGTCTATTATGGAAGTCGCACTCTGGATATCGGATACCCTTGACCAAGTGCCTCCGTCTCCGGCTTCCCATCCATAAGAAGCCGGGCTGTTCCAGGACGCGCCGCCGCCCCCGGAATCGGAAGTCGCCGCGATCGTGGAAAACGACGCGGAACTGAACGAACTGCCCCAGGACATAGCTTTGCCGAAAGGCAAAACCGCGCTTAATAATCCTACCCCTAAGATTATAAGCAGATTTCTCATATCACCCTCCTTGTGCCACTATTTTTTTCAGGAGTTCCACGCTTGGCGCCCCTGTGTTTGCCGGTTTAAATAACCGCAAACTAAGTATCAGGTGGCCGTTGGAAGGTTTTGGACTGATAAGATCCAAATTTTTGAGGCGGGACCGGTTTTCGAAGACTTGCAAATGAAGCTCCCCGGATTTGAGCCGGAGATTCTTGCGTCTTGATTAAAATCTAACACATAAAAACATAGTTTTCCAGTTAATCTGCCTACTTTTGCTTAAGTTAACACTTTTTAAAAGAATTTTCATCGCGCCTACTTATATATTCTCTAAATCCATCCCGTTCTAGCCGGAGCGAAAAAAGGGCCGCGATCATAAGACCGCGGCCCCGATTTTTTTGGTATTACCGGTAATTACAACCCTTTTGAAACGATATAATCCACCAGGTCCACCACCCTGCAGGAGTAGGCCCATTCATTATCATACCAGGCCATTACCTTGGCGAATTTACCGTTTATCACCTTGGTCAACGCCGAATCCACGATGCAGGAATGCGTCGAACCGCAGAAGTCCTTGGAAACCAGCGGTTCATCCATATATCTCAATATCCCTTTTAAGGAACCTTCAGAAGCCTTCTTGAACGCGGCGTTCAGTGTCTCGACCGTCGCCTCTTTTTCAAGATTGCAGGTCAGATCGGTCATTGACACGTCCGGCGTAGGCACCCTGATCGCCAAACCGTCCATCTTTCCCTTCAATTCCGGGATCACGGAGCCTATAGCTTTGGCGGCGCCGGTGGAAGTCGGGATCATCGAGACCGCGGCGGCCCTGGCGCGGCGCAGGTCTTTATGCGCCAGATCCAGAATACGCTGGTCGTTGGTGTAAGAATGGATGGTGGTCATCAGCCCGTTTACGATGCCGAAGTTGTCCATCAGCACCTTGGCCATGGGCGCCAAACAGTTGGTGGTGCAGGAAGCGTTGGAGATTATGTTATGGCTCTTGGGGTCGTATTTGGCCTCATTGACTCCGAGAACGATCGTTATATCCTCGCCTTTAGCCGGAGCCGAAATCACTATCTTTTTGGCGCCGCCCTTCTCGATATGGCCGATACATTTCTCCCTCTCGGTGAATACCCCGGTGGACTCCACGACCACTTCCACTCCGAGGTCCTTCCAGGGGATCTCCGCGGGGCTTTTGCAGCTCACTACCTTGACGGTCTTGCCGTTTATAAGCAAAGAATCCTCTTTGGCCTCTATCTCGGCGTCGAGAGTGCCGAAAGTAGAATCGTATTTAAGCATGTGCGCCAGCGTCTTGGTCCCGACCGGCAGGTCGTTTACCGCGACGAAGTCGAATTTAGTAGATTTCTTCTGCAGGGCGGCCCTGTAAACCAGCCTGCCGATCCTGCCGAACCCGTTAATTCCAACTTTTACCGCCATTTCCTTTTCCTCCTTCTTTTCGCCTGTTCCACTTCGTTGTTCCCGCGATTATTTCGGCCGCTTCATTGCTCTATTGATTTCAATTCCTCTTCCTGCTCATTCAGGTACGCTGCCGCCGCTTCCGGAGGCGTGGGGATCATATAGAACCCCGTCCCCCATTCGAATCCGGCGATCCTGGTCAACTTAGGTATAAATTCGATATGCCAATGGTAATCCCCCCGCTCCGCGGAATCTCCGTTAACGGGTGAAGAATGTATTATAAAGTTATATGCCATGTTTGGAAAGACTTTTTTTGTCTTTGCCACCACCAAGCGCATTATGGAAGCCAGAGGCAGGCGCTCGTGTTCAGGCATATTGCAGAAATAACCGTTGTGCACCTTGGGCATCACCCATATCTCGAACGGGAAACGGGAAACATACGGGCAAAAAGCCAGAAAATGCTCGTTCTCCGCGACGATGCGCTTTTTCTCCTCTTTTTCCTGCAGCAGGATATCGCAGAACAGACAACGCTCGCGGTAGTCGAAATAATTCTGCGCCCCTTTTATCTCTTCCATAACGTTCTTGGGCACCATCGGCAGGGCGATGATCTGGCTGTGCGGATGTTCGATGGAAGCCCCGGCGTCGTGGCCGTAATTCTTGAAGATCATTATGTATTTGAAACGTTTGTCCCGCATCAGGTCCAGCGACCTGCGTATGGCCATGGAAAATACCAGGGCAACTTCACGGTCGGTAAGGTCCGGGAAATCCTTGAAATGATACGGCGTCTCTATCAAAACCTCATGCGCGCCCACCCCGTTTGACATATCATACATCCCGATCCCGCGCCTGTTGATATCCCCCTCTATATACAAGGCGGGGAACCTGTTGGCGACCACCCTGACGCCCCAGCCGGGCGTGTTAGGATTGGTGGACGGCTCACGGCAAACCTCTATTTCCGGCGGGGTCATAGACTCGCTGCCGTAACAAAAAGGACAATCGCCGTCCCCTTTTATGACGTTGGGTTCGTAAACGTAATCGCCCGGAACATCCGGATTCTCCGTCTGCACTATTATCCAGCGGCCGGTTATGGGATCCCTGCGCAGTTCCGCCATTTAGACTTCCACCTCTCTTAAGAACGCCGCGGAATCCTCCGGGGATATCGGGCAAATGTAAAATCCGGTGCCCCATTCGAACCCGGCGATGCGGGTCAACCTCGGCATTATCTCTATGTGCCAATGATAATCGTTGTCTATGGTGCGCCAATAACCGGTCTTCTGCCTGCGGAAGGGCGCGGTGTGGATGACGTAATTATAGGCGGGGTCGTTCAGCCCTTTTTTTATCTTCGAAAGGGTCTTTTTAAGGACCCCGGCAAGGGCTTCGCGCTCGTTCTCCTGCAACGAGGTAAAATCCGGGCTGTGTCTCCGGGGAAGTATCCACACCTCGAACGGGAACCTTGCCGCGAACGGAGTAACGACAAGGAAACCGTTCTCATCGAGTATCACGCGCGAATTGCTCTCGGTTTCCTGACTGACTATATCGCAGAAGATACAACGTTCATGGTACTCATAATACTGCCTGGCCCCGGAAAGCTCTTCCTTGACCCGTTTGGGGTTCACCGGCGTGGCTATAAGCTGGGAGCGGGTATGATTGATGTTCCCCGCCCCGGCGCTCCAGCCGTGATTCTTGAAAACCAGCACGTATTTGAGCCTCTTGTCTTTCTCGAGATCGTTTATCCTGTCTATATAAGCTGAAATTACCCTGGAGATCTGTTCCTTAGGCAAGTCTGCCATATTGGCTACGTGCCGGCTGGTTTCAATTATACGCTCATGCGCCCCTATTCCGTTCATCAGGTCATAAAGACCTTTACCGCGGCGTTCAAGGTTCCCTTCCACGCGCAAGAAAGGCGAGATGCTGGAGACAACGCGTAATTGCCACCCGGGAGAATTCGCCGGAGTGCCCTGGGAACGCAGCGCGTATATCTCGGGCGGAGTCTCGGCCTCATGCCCCTCGCAAAAAGGACAGTCTCCCTCCTGCGGCAGAAAAGCCTCTCTGGAAGCGAAATGCTCCGGCCGCTTGGCGCGCTCGGTGGAGATTATCACCCATCTGCCGATAACCGGGTCTTTTCTTAATTCAGGCATAGTTTGATACTCGTCTTTCGGTATTAAAACTCGTCTATCGTTTATCGGTTACGATGCCCTTGTTTTAGTCTTACGTCTTTCGGCTTTAAAACGTTCCCGTTACCGAGAACCGAAACGGGCTTCGTTACCGTTATCGTTGCCGAATTAAAACTCGTCTATATTAACCCCGTGTCGTAAGATACCGGCAAAATCTCTTCGACATTTTTCCGGCACTCTACGGGGTAATCTGCGCCGCATTCTGCGGCTTGATTAAGTATTGTGTCCCCAGAATTACGTTGTCTATTGGTAGCCGTGACCGAAGGTCGAAATGGGATTCGCTACAATTGCCGAATTAAGCAGCGTGTCCCCTTGCCTCCCCTTGGTGGAGAGGGTCCGGAAGGAAAAAGAGGTTTAACTCTGTTAGTTAGCGCAGCCGTTACCGTAACCGAAAGCCGAAACGGGTTTCGTTACCGT
>DIEK01000070.1 GCA_002418595.1 Candidatus Omnitrophica bacterium UBA5776
CGTGCAGAGCGGCGGAGTCGCAGGAAACGAACACCTTGCATTTCCCTATAAGGCACGCCAGTTGGTTAATGTCGGCGGTCCTGCCGCAGGCGTTGATCACGGCCTTGGGAGATTTGACGGACGCGATAATTTTATCCGCCTGTTTTTTCTCCTCTTCCGTGCCGGTAAGCACGACGCGGATGTCGCGGCCGCAAAGCAGGTTTATCAGGCCGGCGATCTTCTCCGGCGGCCAATTCTTGCTCGTCCAACGCCTGCTGGCGCTTATGTTTATTCCCACCAGCACCTGATTATCCGCAACCCAGGCCTGGGACAGCACCTCTTGCGCGGAATCTTCGTCGGAAGCGTCCGGCCAGAATTCCAGTTTCTCTCCGGAATAAGCTATGCCCAACGGCTCAAGGACGCGGAATTGATGCTCGACCGGACCGCCGCAGATCTTATCGTCCTTCACGCCGCAGTTCAGCAGACTGCCTAACTTGCCGTTGCGATAACCTAGGCGCCGGCCGGCCGCGCTGAGCCAGCTTAAAAGATGGCTTTTACGGTTGTTCTGAAAGTCTATGACCATATCGAAACCGCCGCGCCGGAGAACGGCCCCCCATTTCATGATTCCGCGCAATCCTTTATCCTTATTCCTAAGATCGCAAACTATCAGATCGTCTATGTAAGGACATCGCAGGAACACCTCACGGCAGGGTTCTCCGGTAAGCAGGCTCAGCCGGAAACCCGGGCCAAGCTTGCGTTTCACCGCCGCTATCGCAGCGCTGGTAAGGACCGCGTCGCCTATGGAACTCAATTTTATGATCAGGGCCCGGCGTTCATTTAGACACTCTTCGTACACCTTCAATGTCGCCTCGGCCATATTTTCCGCCGTATATTTGCTTCTTACTTTAGCGTAAGCGGCTTCGGCCAGCCTGCGGGCAAGTTTGGGATCCCTGTAAATACGCGCCGCGGCCAGCGCGATAGACGCCGGATCAGCCGGAGGTACCAGCAACCCCGTTACGCCGTCCTCAATGATATCCCCCACTCCGCCGACCTTGCTGGCTACCACCGGGACGCCGGAGGCCTGCGCCTCTATGACCACCCTGCCGAAGGCCTCGGGTGTGGTTGTGGCAAGGACCAACAGGTCGAGCCCGGAGAGAACTGAAGGAATATCCTTCTGCGTCCCGAGAAAACTGGTGCAATTCCACAGACCGAGACGTCTGGTCAAAAGCAGCAGTTGCTCCTTATAGGCAGCCTTAGACTCAGGCGCGTCGCCCACCACCCAGACCTTCAAATCCGGAACGATCCTGGCCAGTTTCGCCATCCCTTTGATGAAAAACAAGTGGCCTTTCAAAGGGGTTATCCTGCCTATTATTCCGACATTGAAAGGATCCTTCCTCTTTTCGTCCGGAGGGGTGTATTTGAACCTGGAGAGCCCCACCCCCCGAGGCACCAGCCTTATCCTGTCGTGCGGAACGCCGAAATCATCCATCATATGGCGCCCGATCACGTTACCCGGGACTATCACGCGTTTCCCCCAGCCCATTACTTTGCTGAAAAAATGTTTGCCGTAATAACCGTGGCAGGTAGTTACAAAGACCGCGCCGGTCCTTCGGCAGGCGAAGAACGCCGGCCAGGCGGGGGCGCGCGAGCGCGCGTGCACTATATCTATCCGCTCTTTCCTTATTATATCTTCTATCGGACGTATCATCCGCACGATATTAAAGAGCGATTTCTTGTGCACCGGAAGCCGGTAATGCGAGGCCCCGCGCGATTCCAACTCTTTGACCAACCGTCCGCCCGCGGAAACCACCACCGCCTTATGCCCTAAAGCCGCCAGGCGTCCGGCGAGATCCACCGTTCCGGTCTCCACGCCCCCCACGTTCAACTCAGGCAGTATCTGCAATATGTTCATAATAGAGCATCCAGTCGTTTCAGTATCTCTTCCCTGTCGTCCCTTCCTGCTTCGGCAGACGCGCCGTCCGCGGGAGAAGAAAGGGCCCTCCCTATTTCCCCGGGAGCGAAAACCCTTATTAACCCGCGCGAAGACAACCCCTCCAGAAATCTTTTGTGCTTGGCCGGCAGCAGCGGGGAATCCATCACCAGCAGGCGTTTCCCCGATGCCGCTGCTTCGGAAACCATAGATATGCTTTCCGGAGTGATCACCACGGCATCGCACAACGCCAGTATTCCGCCCACGGTATCGGGAGGATTGAACTCATTTGCCAGCACCAACAGCGCCTTGCGTTCATATGAAGAAAATTCTCTGCGCAACAAATTCTCGATCGCCGGCGGCGTCCTGCGCGAAGAAGAGACCATCACGCCGGCATCCAGGGATAACGCCGCCTTTTTCAACCCGGCGATCGCCTCCGCAACGGCCATTTCCTCAAGCTTGAACCCCCTGGTATTGCCTCCGACCAGAAACCCAAGATTAAATTTACGCAGCGGCTTAACGGCTAAAGGAAGAAGTCCTTCGGCGGCGCGCGCCAGATATTCCGCTCCCACCGGGTTCAAGGCGCAGCAAGTGACGACAACGTTGCGGGCTTGGGCCGGACGGTCATGCGCCGGGATCACCGCAAGCCTAAAAGCGCCTAAAGAAACCCAGGAAGGGCGCATCACAGTTATGCTGGCGCAGCGATTATCCCTGCCGAGGAGAAGGTTCAAGGCGCCAAGGGAAGAACCGGCGGATATTATAACATCATACTTCTTTCTGCCCAATCTATCGTATAAAAAACGCATGCCGGGCAAACCCCAGAGCCGGCCGCAGGCGAAATCCTTTCCCCCAAGCAGCGCCGCCAGCGAAAGAAAAAACCTCTGCCGCGCCCCGACTTTAACTTCCTCCTCTAACACTTCCGGGAAATATCCTTTGCCGAGCATTACCTCGCGGACCAAAAGCGCCATACCCTGCGACTGGCGCAGGTGCCCGGCTTTTCCGTCGCTAAGAATAAGAACGCGGCGCTGCCTGCCGTATTTCCACACTTTGTACATCCAGAGGTATTCCCGCGGCGCCGAGGTTATGAGCTTTTCGAAAACCCGCGTCAATCCCTGCAGGTTTTCCCTTGTATCTTTTTCATCGTCCCCGCTGCGTTTAACCTCCAGCGGCCCGAGAAGCCGGATCCTGGTATAAGGCCCGCGCAGGCGCTCGTAGAATACCGGGATGACCGCCGCGCCGTATTTCATCGCAATCTTGACGGCGCCGGCCGACATGGACGCCTCCCTACCGAAAAAATCCACCCGGATACCGCCGCGGCCGCCCTGATCGGCGCTTATACCTACCGCCTCGTTCATGCGCAGCACCTCAAGCAGCCTGCGCAATTCCTGCCCGCGCTCGATTATCCGACAGCCTTTTTGCCTGCGGTATCCGTTAAGCAGTTTTCCCAGCAGAGGATATCTTTGCTCCCTGACGAAAAGGTTAAACGGCAGGCCGAGGACGGCGCATATTATGTTGGAAAGCTCCCAATTGCCTTCATGTACTCCGGTCAGAAGAACGCCCTTGCCGGCGGCGAAGGCCGCGCGCAGATTTTCCATACCTTCCACGGTTATATACCTGCGCAGATACTCCTCGTCTATCAAAGGAATGAGAAAAAGCTCGGCCAGGTTCTGTCCGTAGCTGCGGTAGAACCCGCGGCATTCCTTCCTTATCTCCTCCGGCCGGAGGCGGTCGCCCAGAGCGGTCCTGATATTGTCATATACCTTCGCCCTGTGCCCGCGGTCGAGGACGTAGAAAACATCGCCCAGCAAAGCGCCGACTTTCAGGCACTCTTCCGGCGGCAGCAGCCTGAACAACGGCCCCAGCGCCTTAAGAGCGGTATATGCCAAGCAGTCTATCGCGTAATCTTTGATCGTCATCGTTCTCGAACTCCAGTTCTATGCGCATCACCCATATCCCGGCCGGAGGCCTGCCGTCATACAGAACGGACAACCTGGCGGCGTCCTTCTCGGTGGTGACCACCGGCCTGCCGCGGCCGCCGGCGATGATCGCCTCTATCTCGCGCCTGCCGTAAAAATAGTGGTCCGGGAATCTGCGCGCGCCCGTGATGCGCGCGCCCGTATTCTCCAGACTCCGCTCGAAAGAACGCGGAACGGCTATGCCGGAAAAGGCAACGACTTCTTTCCCGGAGAAAAACTCCGGCTCGGTAATCACCCCTGCCGCCTCTCCGAATACCGGATAAAAACCGGCTACCCGGTGATTGCAGCAGAATATGCAGGCGCGCGGATTAAGGGAAGATAACCTATTCTTAAGATGCTGCTTCTCCTCCTCTTTTTCACAGCGCGTCAAAACAAATATATCCGCCCTTTTCAGGGCCGATAACGGTTCGCGCAGCATCCCGGCGGGTATCACCCGCCCGTTTCCGAAAGGATTAGCCGCATCCACGGTCACTATATCCAGGTCTTTACTTATGCCCCACTGCTGAAACCCGTCGTCAAGAATAAGCGTATCCGCGCCCCGCGTCTCCATTGCTTTACGGGCGGAACGCAGCCTTTTTTTATCGGTAAATACCGGTATTGACGGCATCCGGTTCTGCAGCATCAAAGGCTCGTCCC
>DIEK01000053.1 GCA_002418595.1 Candidatus Omnitrophica bacterium UBA5776
GTACCGGAAATCAACAGCACCAGTATAAGCAAAACCAGCGCGCTGCCGTAGGCTATAGCGGTCTGCTGGCGCGGATGCGTCCCTTCAGTCATCAGGGCGTAAATATGATAAGGCAGCGCCATGACTTCCGAGAACGGAGACTGCGGGTACCTGCGCGTATAAAAGGCCGCGGCGGTAAAAAGTATAGGGGCGGTCTCGCCCGCCGCCCTGCCGATGCTCAAAATAACGCCTGTCAATATACCCGGCAACGCCTGCGGGATTACTATTTTTTTGATCGTCTGCCAGCGGGTGGCTCCCAAAGCGAAAGAAGCCTCTCTGAGAGAATTAGGCACGGCCATGAGCGCCTCCTGCGAAGCCGATATTATTCCCGGCAGAATAAGTATCCCCAAAGTCAGGCTTCCGGAAAGCACCGAAACCCCGAAACCAAAGAACTTCACGAACACCGCCAGGCCAAAAAGCCCAAAGACCACCGACGGCACGCCGGCGAGATTATTTATTCCGATGCGAATGGCGTTGAGCGCCAGACTGCCGGGCGTATATTCGCATAGATACACGGCGCACGCCAGCCCCAGCGGTAAAGCGACCGTTACCGCCCCAAGGGTAAGATAAAAAGTCCCCAACAGGGCCGGGAATATCCCGCCTTCGGTCATGGCGTTACGCGGCCACTGGGTGAGGAAATCCCAGGTAACGACTTTACTTCCCCCGGCAAAAACGAAGTAAACGATACTGCCGAGGAACAGAAGAGTCACGAAGATACAGCAGAACAACAGGAAGAACCCGGCTTTCTGCGCGGCCTGCTTGTTCTTGCATGATCCGGCCGATACAGAAGCGTTCCCGGCGTTCCGCGCGGACGTCCGCTCAAAAAGCTCCCGGAAATCTCCAGAAACGTAAATCTTTCTTCTCATCTTTGTAATCCCAATTTTAACCGGTATCTGCGACTTAAGATCTCGGCGGCGATATTAAAAATGAAAGTAAGCGTGAAAAGCACCATAGCTATGGCGAAGAGCGCTTGGTAATGCGTGCTGCCCACGGCGGCCTCCCCCATCTCCGCGGCGATAGTGGACGTCAACGGCCTTACCGGCTGAAAAAAAGAACGCGGGATTATCGCCGCTCCGCCGGAAACCATCAGGACCGTCATCGTTTCGCCCATCACCCTGCTGACGCCGAGTATGGCGGCCGTGGATATACCTGAGCCGGCAGCCGGCAGAACGACCTTGATCAAAGTCTCCCAACGGGTGGCGCCGAGCGCCAGGGACGCCTCCCGGTAACTGGCAGGAACATAGCTCAAGGCATCCTCGGAAAGACTGCAGACAGTGGGGACCGCCATGATACCCAGGATGAGGCTGGCGGTAAAGGCGCAAAGCCCTGTAGGAATATGCAACAGCCTCTGCAGGAACGGCGCGACCACCACCATCCCGAAAAAACCGAAAACTATGGAAGGGATGCCCGCCAGCAATTCCACCAGCGGTTTCAACACCGCCTTCTGGGTATTGCCGGCGATCTCATTTATATAAAGGGCGCTGCCTATGCCCAGAGGAAGACAGACCAGCATCGCTCCCGCGGTAACCCATAACGAACCGGCCAGCAGCGGCAGGATCCCGAATTCGGAGTCCTCGTGCGTGGGATACCACGCGGTCCCGGCAAGGAAATCCCATGGGCTTACCTTGGCAAACAACGGCAGTCCTTCTTTAAAAAGTACCAGGGTTATTCCCGCCAGAAAGAACAAACAGGCAAAGGCCAGTATGCCGAAGATAGAGGCGTAAACGCTTTCTTTGGAGATTGAACTTTTCATAATATGCGGGGCGAAGAATGAAGGGAGAAGCGCGCTTCTCCCTTCATCTCCATTCTTTCATGCTGCCGCCTTCCGTGGCCCGGCTATCCGCCCAGCGGGATGTAACCCTCTTTTT
Organism: Candidatus Omnitrophica bacterium UBA5776; assembly: GCA_002418595.1. Taxonomy (GTDB): domain Bacteria; phylum Omnitrophota; class Gorgyraeia; order Gygaellales; family Profunditerraquicolaceae; genus Undivivens; species Undivivens industriae. The sequence goes on from DIEK01000053.1 coordinate 1,908, forward strand.
CCACCAGAATCTGCCCTTGTTTGCTCATGATGAAATCGAGAAAGGATTTGCAATCGCCGTCAGGCTTGCCGTTCGTATACATGAATAACGGCCGGGAAAGCGCATAACGGTTGCGCAAAACCGTTTCTTTAGAAGGATAGACGCCGTTAAGCTCTAACGCCTTGACGGAATCGTTTATGTAGCCGATCCCAACGTAACCTATCGCGCCCGGAGTCTTGGCCACGACCGAGGCGACGGCTTGGTTGGAGGCCTCCATAAGCGCGTCCGGCCTGACCTTTTCCTTGTCCAGGGCGAGCTCGCCGAACGCTTCAAAGGTTCCGCTGGAACTGTCCCGGGAAACCGCCACTATCGGACCGCTGCCTCCCAAGGCAGACCACGAAGATATCTTTCCCGTATAAATGTCCTTTAACTGTTTTTTAGTCAGGGACTTGACGGGATTGGACGGGTTGACTATCACGGCTATTCCGTCCATCGCGATTACGTTGGCCTTGGGGTCTTTGCCGCGGCTCACAGCGTCTTCAAGTTCCTTTTCCTTTATGGGCCGGGACGAATCGGCGATATCGCAGGTGCCGGCCAGCAAAGAAGCTATGCCGACTCCGGACCCTCCGCCCCGCACCGAAATCTCCACCTGCGGGTTATCGTCCATAAAGACCTCCGCGGCGCGCTGGGCTATCGGCAATACCGTGGTGGAGCCTTCCACCACGACCTTACCGGCGTAACAGGGTGCCGCTGACGCCAGAAAGATCGCCGCGGCGGCGCATAAGATTGACTTCTGAACTCTCATCTGTTTTTCCTCCTTAATTATGTTCGTTATCCGTTTTATCCGGCGTCGCGCTTCAGCCCGGGCTTAGAACTTCATATTCCAGTCGACCTGCACTACCGTAGAAGGTGCTCTTGGGGCAGTCAACAACTGCGCCCTGTAAATGTCGAAGCCAAGCCAAGTATTCTCGCCCAATCCGAAATCGAGCGCGATCTCGTGCGCGCGGATATTGGTCTTCCCCTCGTAACGGTCGGAATCCGGCAGGATATCAAGCACGGCGTTCTTTTCCAGCCTGGCATAGTTATATTTCAACACCCAGTCTCCGAATTTGGCGACCTTGTCGGCGCCGAGGCCGAAGCCGAGCATATAGCCGCTCTTGCCGGAGTAGGGATCGATGTCCGCGAAGTTCCTGACGTACTCTCCGAAGAGTCTCAACTGCGGCACGTTTATATGGAACGCCTTGAAAGGATCGCTGAATTTCAATTCAAGGGCGGGCATTATATTGGTGTAGTTTGCCATGGGGACCGCGTAGCTGTTGTCCCCGCTCTTATACGACCCGGTGTTGCTCACCGAACTGCCTTTTAAAGTAAAATCGCGCACCCGGAAATAGTCTGCCGCCACCGAAGCGCGCAGAGAGATACCGTCGGCGATCTTCACGTCCATACCGGGCTGGATATGTATGGAATACGGGTCGTCGTTGCTGGAGCTGATCTCTTCAAGCAGGAAGAAACCGCTCTTCAGAAAAACGCTCATATCGCTGTTTACGTTCCTTGCGAAATCAAAAGCCACGCCTTCCGGGGTAATATCGGTATCCCACATCAGGTCGCCCGGCTCCCAAATCGCGTCCTTAAGCAGCATTTTACCGCCGATCACCGCGAACCCGGGCATCGGGGTGTATTTAGCGTAGGCGTAATCCAGGTTAAACGGCTTCTTCGACCAGGAAGCGCCGAGCGTCTGGTTTGTGGAACGGATGGTGTCTTTGTTGGACGTCGTGTATTCGTTCAAGCCGGTGGCCATCCCAACCGCCACGAGCAGTTTCTCATTCACTTTCGATTCAAGCCCCAGGCGCACCCTGATGCGTCCGCGCTGCCTGTTCTTTGTTTGATTATGAGAACTCTTGGCATGGTCCATTTGATAGCGCAGGCGGAAATCACCCTTCAATTTCGTGTTCTGCACCCATTTCGGTAGGGTGTCCGACTTGCCGGCCGCGACCTCTTTGCGGACATCCTCCTTGGTCTCGGCTGCTATCTGCCGCGCCTCCCCTGCGGTAAGCACTCCTTTATCAACCAGTTTATCCAGCAGGATGTCGATCTCCCCGGCGCGGACGTTGGATACCGGCGCCGTTGCGAATACCGCTGCCGCCGTGAACAATAGATACCATTTTTTCATTTACTCCTCCTCGTTTGCTGCAGGTTATGATAGGTTTATCCCTCTTTGACCTTCAATCTATGGATATACGCCGCACTTATCCGCGGCAGTGGTTTTCCGTTTCTAATCCAGAGTATAGAACCGCTCCGTTACAACTGAATTAAGCATTCGTGAAATCCGTGTGAACTCTTTTTCCCCGGTTTTGCGGACTTTTCTTCCTCTTCAGACCTCTGTTTTCAACATCTCCCCGGCCCTTTGTTTTCCCGCCGTGATCCTGTCATACAGCGAAGGAGGCAGCCCCGCTTTGCCGTAGATATCCAGGCAAAGGTCGTAATATTTTGAAGCGCCTTTGTAATCCCCTCGCGAAAAACAACCGTCTCCGGCGGACGCGTATAACTGAGGGGTCACGTCGATCCGGCTGGAGGGATCACAACTACTGACAAGAAAGAAATTGAACCCGGAAGCATCCTTCCCGGCATCAGCGAGCGCCTGCAGGGCTTTCTCTATCAAGCCATCCGAGAGAGTCGAGAATCCGCCTATCCCTCCCAAAAGCATAAATCCTTCTCCTCCATTCTTAGGTTTTGCCCAAAGGTTATAAACACATTCTTCATTCTCCTTAGGTCTGTTTGCCGGCTTCATAAGCGGCGCAGACACGAACAAATACGCCTCCTGCCCCGTCCTGTCCGCAAGGACAGCTCTTTCGCCGCTGCCTGGCTCCGCGAACATTCCGGTTCCAGAATCAGCCCATCCATATTGAAGCATATATTCCGGAGACCGGGGACCGCCGCTGTAAGGCACCAGAGGACCGGCAAATCCCCCGCGCGGCGGCTGGACCGAGCTGTAAAATGCATCGGGGGCCCGCCCTCCGTCCATGACGGCATAACCTATTGCCCGTCCGAAAACATCTTCCCGCAGGCGGTTCTCTGCCTGCGGGAAAACCTCAAATTCTTCTCCCAACACTTCCCCTGCGGACAAAACATTCCTGCGGTATCCCTCAAAAGAATTCAAAGACAATACATTCCAAGCACGCTGATAACTCCATCCTCTCAAGAACTCCTTGTCCAGTCTCTGCCTCAAGGCATTCTGCAGCCTGTCCGTATTCCATAAGAAATCAACGGACAACGGAAACGCGGAGGGAACCGCGAATGCCCGGCCGGCGGCGTCACTGGCCGGCCTGAATACCGGTTTATCCCTACAGTCATTCTTACTTTCAGTCCGGATTCTCTTTTCCATCGAAGTATCCAGAGCCCGACTATCCAGAGATGAATGCAAAACCGGCACGCCGGACGTCTCTTGCCGCAGGCAGGCATTTAAATAAGCAAGCCTCTTGCCGGCAAAGGGACTATGGTCCAGCCTCAGATATGTCCCGTGGGGATGGGCACAAACACTAACCATACCCGGCAGAATATCCCGCTGCTTTTCAAACAACCGTATTATTCTTCTTCTCAAGGCGCATTCCCCTTCGTTCATGACAAATTCCCTGTTTTGTCCGAGCGATACCGCATCCAGGTACGCGTAAGGGTTCTCGTTGTTTATCAACATCAATAAAGGAATGAAGATATCGGACACGAACGACAATTTATCCTGTTCATTGCCCCGGGGCGCGGAGAAGGCGGCCGCTTCAGCCATCATCTTGAGGAAACCGGCATAACGCGCGTTGTCCTTGAAACTGATGACGACCGTTCCGGCGAAAACAAGCAGCTGCTGGCGTTCCTTTTCAGCCCAGTTTATCGCACCCGGACC
>DIEK01000043.1 GCA_002418595.1 Candidatus Omnitrophica bacterium UBA5776
CTGCCCGCCCCGGACGACCGGCAATCGGCAAGCCAGTCGCGGTTACGCTGCCGGTATAATTTATGGTGCGCCATGATCAACAGGGTAGTCAGGTATAACGTCCTGATGATCCAGTAAAAATCGAACGTGATGATCAGGGCGGCGCAAAAAACCGGTTTCCAGGCCGACAAAAGCACAAGCATAAGGATCACTCCCCACGACAATGCCCCCGGGATGATCTCCAGCGTTCTTCTTGTCCCGACGTTCTTATTCTTCATTCTTGATCCTGATCAAATCGTACAAGGGCGCCGTGCGGCTGTCCAGCTCCAGCTTATACAGGTTGCCGTGCGTGTCTCCCTCGGGAGACCTCTCCTGGTCAAGGAACCATAAAGTATCGCTGCCGGTATCGTAATACGCCTGCGCGTCGCGCCGATTAAGCCTTGCCAGCGTGATCGGACAAGCGCGCGGCCTCGCCTCCATTACCTCCACGCAGCGAGCTGTGACTATCACCAGATGAAAACTGTCGGAGTGCCAGAAGACATCCCGGATATCCGACTGCGGATAATCCAGGATGAACGGAACGCGCTCGGGTTCGGCATCCCTGCGTTGCTGCAGTTCGGCTATGCCGATCTGGGAGGGGGAAAAGTAGAGCAATTTATTCCTGTCGGAGGAAAAAAGGTATCCGGCTGCATGGGACTGCAGTTCCGGCAGCCTGCCGACCGGAGCCCGGCGTTCTCCGTCGAGCCCGCAGCGATAAAGTATGCGGTCCCTGGAATCCAGATAATATACGGCCTCCTTATCCTTGTCGAGGAAGAAATACGCCACCGAGGTCTTGTTGACTTTCTTAAGGTTGTTACGCAGGGGAAAAAGCAGGATCTTGTCGAGGCGCGTTATCTTGCTTTCCTCTATTCGGACGTCATCCGACCAGGGATAGTATCCGCGCAATTCAACGCGCACCTCGTAAGTGCCGGGAAGCAGTTCGTTGACGGTCGCGGGGCTTTTTTCAACCAGGAGCTTTTTGTTCAGGTAAATTTCGGCACCCGGCGGCTGGGTCTTGAGATACAACAGTCCCGTCCTGCTGAATTTAAAGGTGCGCCTGTCGAATTTGTAACCGAAGGAAAAAGAGAGGATCAGCGGCAGGCCGGCGAAAAAGACCGCGACGCTGCTGTAGAATAAAAAAGCTCTTATCCTCTGCTCATTAAGCCCCCTTTTATGGAACCACGCCGGTTTCACCTGGACTGAAGGGCTTTCTCGATCTTTTCGAGTTTTGCGAGCGCTTTCTTGAGCATCTCGTTCATTTCGGCAAGCATCTTTTCATATTCAAGCCGCCTGCGAGAATCGCCGCCAAGCTTCTTTTCTTTCCATTTCTTGAAACCCTCTCTGGCGTCCTCTTCTTCTTTGACGATCAGGAAATCGACGTATCTGGAGAGCCTCTCGCGCTCTTCCCTGGAGGCAAAAGAAGTAAAAAACACTCCTATCCCGTAATAGGGCTCCGCCCCCGGACCTTCCCTAAGGTCGCAGCGGAATACCGTGCCGTTACAGCGGACCTGTCCGCCCGATTTCTTGTCCTGTCCGTAATCAGGTATCTCGAGGGTAACATCGAGTTCCGCTCCGGAATCGAACTGCCTGGAAACCTCGATATAACTGCCCAGGCGGCTGATGTTGACGGTAACGCCGGACAATTCCTCTTTTTTGCTGAAAACAAGTTTTACCGGCAGCGACACGTGCATCCTTTTTTCTTTCCTTCTTTCTATGCCCATTCCGCCTCCCCTTTTTAAAATTTCATCAACGCCATGGTCTCCGCCCTGGTCTTTTCGCTTTCCTGGAATATCCCGCGCACCGCCGAAGTGACCGTCAACGTCCCCGGTTTTTTTACTCCGCGCATCGACATGCAGAGATGCTCCGCTTAGATCACCACCATGCATCCGCGCGGCTGGAGTTCCTTCATCACTATGTCCGCTATCTGCGTGGTCAATCTCTCCTGCACCTGCGGGCGGCGGGAAAGTATATCGACCACCCGCGCCAATTTGCTCAAACCGGTAACACGGCCGTTCTTCGGTATGTATGCCACATTGGCCTTGCCGATAAAAGGGAGCAGATGGTGTTCGCAGATGCTGTAAAGCGGTATCCCCTTAAGAAGTATGATCTCGTCGTGTTTCTGCTCCAGGATTACCTCCAGCTCTTCTTTGGGATCGCGCCCGATGCCTGAAAATATCTCCTCGTACATATCGGCTACCCGCCTCGGCGTTTCCAGCAGGTCGGTGCGGCCCGGGTCATCGCCGATCGCCTCCAGGATATCCTTCACCGCTTTCTCTATCTTGGCCTTATCCATCTTCACCTTATCCATAGCTGTCCTCCGTTTCACTTCCCTATGCAGAATCTGCCGAATATCCTCTTCAATACGTCTCCCGAGAAATCCAGCCCCAGGATCGAATCCACTCCGGCAAGGGCGTCCTTGATGTCCTGTGCCGCCAGTTCAGGGGAAAGGCCGTCAATAAACGACGCGCGCGCCGCGCAAAGATGCCGTTCCGCCCTTCTCAACAAATCCAGATGCCTGCGGCTGGAGATAAAAACCTCCCCGCCCTCCGGCGCCCCTCCCTTGAATATCCGGCCGGCTATCTTCTCTTCCAGCAGCCCGAGGTTGAGCCCTTTCTTAGCCGAAACCGAAACGTATTCCCCAAATGTTTTTTCCAGCAGTCCCGTTTCTGCCCGCAATCTAAGATCACATTTATTGACCACCGCCAGCACGTTCTTTTTCCTGCTCAACCGCCTTATCAAGCTTCTGTCGTCCGCTTCCAGTTTTCTACCGCCGTCGAACAGAAGCAGGACCGCGTCGGCGGAATCCATATAGCGCCTTGAGCGCAGAACGGCTTTTCTTTCGGCGGCGTCCTGCGGCTTCTTGATACCGGCCGTATCAATAAGCCTGACCGGGATGCCTTTAATATCCGTATCTTCTTCCACGGTGTCACGCGTCGTGCCGGCTATATGAGTCACGATGGAACGCTCTCTTTTCAACAGCGCGTTCAAAAGCGAGGATTTCCCGGTGTTAGGCCTGCCGCAAATAGCCACGCTCGCGCCTTCGCTTAAAGGGATGCCGCAGCGGGAAGTCTCGATCAAAAAACGTATGCCTTCGATTGCCTTTTCCAAACACGCCGGGGCGCTCTCCGTTACTCCCCCGTAAGCTTCCTCTTCCGGGAAATCGATGGCGGCCTCCAGCTCAGCCAGCAGATCCAGAAGCTCTGCTCTCAACGGCATTATCCGGGCGGAGAGCCCTCCTTTAAGATGCATCACTCCGCTCCTTAAAGCCGCTTCCGTCCGCGCTCCGATAACGTTCATTACCGCTTCGGCCTGCGAAAGATCTATGCGCCCGTTCAAAAAAGCCCGCTTTGTAAATTCACCCGGTTCGGCCGGGCGGCAGCCGTTTTGCAGTAACAAATCAAGAATACGCCTGGAGCTGATAACGCCGCCGTGACAGTTGATCTCCACGACGTCTTCGCGGGTATAACTGCGCGGGGCCTTCATTATCCCCAGCATTGCTTCATCCACGGCCTGCCCGGAAGCCTCGACTACCCAGCCGTAGTTCAAAGAATGGCTCGGCAGCTCCGACGGTTTACCTCCGGCCGCCGTCCTAAACACTCTGTCCGCTACGCCGAGGGCATTTTTGCCGCTGATCCTGATTATGGCTATCCCGCATTCGCCGGGAGAGGTGGAAAGGGCCGCTATCGTATCAGAATCGTCCCGTAATAACATCGCGCGCCTCTCCCGCCAGGAATAAAGACCCGGCGACCAGTATCATATCCTCCTTTTCCGCCTCGGATTTCGCTTTTTCCATCGCTTCCCCGACGGAAACGGTCTTCAGGACTTTAACGCGGCTTCCCAGGCGTCCGGTAACGCGTAAGACCTCTTTTTCTATCACATCAGTGCCGCTGGCGCGGGGATTATCCGCCCTGGTTATTACTACGCTATCTGCCAAAGGGACCAATTCCCTGCAAACGGCGCGGATGTCTTTATCGGCAGACAACCCCAGCACAAGTATCAACCTGCGGCAAGAAAAACTCTTCTTTACAGTCTCTCTTAATGCCGCGGCCGAGGCCCTGTTCTGCGCCCCGTCAAGAAGGATGAGGGGGTCCCGCGCGATCGTCTCGCACCTGCCGGGCCATACGGTATTATAAAGTCCCCGCCTTAAAGAATCAATATCGGTTTGCAGCCTGTATCTATGAGCCAGGGCTTCCACCGCCCCCAGCGCGGTAACGGAATTTACCACCTGGTGCTTTCCCGGCAGAGTCACTCGCAGGCCGCCGTATTCGGCGAACCTGCCTTTTACGCCGAATGTGCCGTCNNAATCTTTTCCGACCTCCCAGAGCCCGGCCTTGGTCCAGGCGCACCTTTTCCTGATTACCTCCGCCGCCGGTTCCATCTGGGGAGAAGAGATCACTTCCAAAAGCTGTTTTTTATTGACTGCCGGCTTGATGATCCCGGCTTTCTCCCCGGCGATCTCCGCCAATGTCCTGCCCAGCACCCGCGTGTGCTCGTAACTTATCGGCGTGATCACCGCGACAGCCGCCTCCACGCAATTAGTGGCGTCAAGCCTGCCTCCGAGTCCGGTCTCAAACACGCAGAAATCCACGTTCTCCCGGGAAAAATAGCGTAAAGCCAAAGCCGTGCAGAACTCAAAATACGTAACCCCTTTTTCCCCGTCCCCGCCGCCGGATTCCCCGTTAGCTTCTATCAGCTCTCCGGCGAGGCGGCTGAAAGTTTCCTCCGGGATCATCCCCTCGAAAGGGTCGCGCCCGTCCGCGCTCCGCGCGCCCGGACGCAGGATCCTGAAACGTTCCCGCAGGCCGCTCAAATGCGGAGAGGTGTAAAGCCCTACGGAGCAGCCCATCTCTCTCAGCATATAAGCCGTGAAGGCGCAAGTGGAACCTTTCCCTTTGGAACCGGCCACGTGCACGCAGCGCAGGCCGCGCTGCGGATCTCCGACGCGCTTCAGAAAACCCGCGAAGCGCTCCAGTTTAAAAGACGTCTTATAGGCCCAGCGGGAGACCTTCTCGTAATTTATCAGGGATTCAAGATAATCCAGGATCTGGGGATAAGTCATGTAGGCTAAAAACGGTTCAATGTTTGAAATGCCGGATGCCTGTAAAGACCATCGCTATACCGTATTTATCGCAGGCGCGGATTATCTCTTCGTCGGCTATCGAACCTCCGGGCTGTATTATCGCTTTCACGCCGGCCCGGGACGCCAGGGTGATGGAATCCGGTTTGGGGAAGAAGGCGTCCGAAGCCAGGCACAGCCCCCCGGCTTTTCTGCCGGCTTTCTTGGCGGCGATGGCTACCGACTCGACCCTGGACATCTGCCCGGCGCCTATCCCGACGCAGCGGGTCCCTTTAGCCAGTACGATCGCGTTCGACTTCACGTGTTTGGCGATCTCCCAGGCGAAAAAGAGGCTTTTCATCTGTGCGCGTCCCGGCTTTTTGCGGGTCACAACCTTAAGTTTTTGCTCGTCTAAAGAGAATATGTCGCGTTCCTGCAGCAGACATCCTCCGTTTACGCGTTTGAAATCCATTCCCCGGAGATCGTTGTAATCCGGGAGTTCCAGCAGGCGCAGGTTCTTTCTGCCTTTGAACAGTTCGGCGACTCCTTTATGGTACCCGGGAGCGATCACGCATTCCAAGAAACCGCTGCGCAATATCGCGGACGCGGTCTTGGCGTCCAAAGGCTTATTCAGAGCGACGATGCCGCCGAAAGCGGAAAGCTGGTCGCCTTTCCAGGCGTCCAGATACGCTTTGCATAGAGTCTGCGCGCAGGCGGCGCCGCAGGGGTTATTGTGTTTCACGATCACCGCAGACGGCTTATTGAATTCCCGTGCGATCTCCACCGCCGCGTTCAAATCGAGAAAATTGTTGAAAGAAAGCTCTTTACCCTGCAGTTGGCGCATTGCTGCCAGGCCGGATATTCTGCCGGACGTGCCGTAGAAGGCGGCGCGCTGATGCGGGTTCTCCCCATAACGGAGATCCTGCAATTTGACGAACTCCATGCGCAGATCGCGCGGCAAACCGTGGAGCCGCTCTTCCCGCCGTCCGCCGCCGGAAAGGTAAGCGTATATCGCGCCGTCATAGGCGCTGGTCCTGGCAAAGGCTTCCGCCGCGAGGGAGCGCAGCAATTCGACCGGCAGGCATCCATTGTTACGTTTCATCTCCGAGATCACGGCTGGATAACGCCGGGGGTCGCAAATCACCGCCACGGAAGCGCTGTTCTTGGCCGCGGAACGCAGCATGGACGGGCCTCCGATATCTATATTCTCGACGATCTCTTCGTCACCGGCGCCTGGCCTGGAGGCTACGGCTTCAAAAGGATACAGATTCACCACCACCATGTCTATCTCTTCAATACCCCGGTTTTTCAGGCTTTCCATATGTTCCCGGTTGCTCCTGACCGCCAGCAGTCCTCCGTGTATTGCCGGATGCAGGGTTTTCACCCTGCCGTCCAGCATCTCCGGGAAACCGGTGTGTTCTGAAACTTCCTTGACCTTAAACCCTTTCTCGCGCAGCATGGCGGCGGTTCCGCCGGTAGAAATTATCTCCACGCCGAAATCGCGCAGGCAGGCGGCGAACTCCGTAAGCCCTTGTTTATCGAAAACGCTGATCAACGCCCTTTTTATCTTTATCATCCGACAACCTTCTTTCCGCCGGGTCAAACGGTCATTTATTGCATTTGAAAACTATATAATCCCCGTCCCTAACGATGTATTCCTTATTCTCCAGACTGATCTTGTTGTTATTCCTTGCCTGTGAAAGACTTCCCGCGCTGATTAAATCGGCATAGCTCACGACCTCCGCGCGGATAAAGCCCTTCTGGATGTCCGAATGGATGCACCCGGCGGCTTCCCAGGCGTTGGCGCCTTTTTTCAGGGACCAGGCGTGCGAATCCTTGTCTCCGGCCGTAAAATATGAAATATATCCGAACTCCGCGTAGGCGGGCGGCAACAGTTTATCCCTGTCCGCGACCTCTTCCGCGGCAGCCAGATATACCGGTTTCACAGTCAACAACGGATAACCGGCGATGAATTTAGCTTCTTCCGCGCTTATCTCCAGTTCCGAAAGGAATTTGACCTTGTCCAACTGCTCCTTAAATCTCGCCATGAGCTTCTTTTCCGCCTCGTCGCTCGAACGCTCCAGGCGCAGATCCACGAACTCCATATCGGAAATTATAAGATCGTCTTTATTCAACGCCGGGCAGATGATACCGTCGGCTTCTTTGATCTTTTCCCGGTCGGTGATAAGGTCCGCCTGGATATAAACCTTCTTCCCGGAATTGAACATTTTTGCCAGGGCGTCAACCCTTTCGTCCTTGACGTTCGCCTTACCGGGTTGAATACTATCTATGCCGAATATGCCTATTTTCATTATAAATCCTTTCTCTTTCTTGCTGGTTAGCTGCCGTGAAATGCCGGAAGAACAGGTCAAATACGCTTAGGAGAGAAATCAACGCTTCCTATCGCGTATAGGTATTATATTATATACCGATTTACCCGGAAAGCAACCCAAATACGCCGTGGGATGATAGGAGTTAGGGATTCTAAAGAACGGGGATCCCGCGGCATTGCGGGTGAAAAACCCGTTTCATCCGTGATTGATACGAAGTTGTTCAATGAAGATGAACAAACAGCTAAGGTAATACAACTATCCTCAGTTTTCCAGAAATTCCCACCTCTTGTAGGATTCTTCAAGCTCTTTTTCCAGGGCGGTCAACCTGGCCTTTACCCCGGCTATCTTTGCCGCTTCCCGCTGATAAAAATTCATGTCCGTTAAAAGGGCGTATATATCTTTTTGCTCCGCCTCCAGCCGGTTTATTTTATCCGGCAGGGCATCCAGTTCCCTGCGCTCTCTATAAGAAAGTTTCTTCTTTTTTTCCGCGCTGTCCCCGAGCCTGTTCTCACGGGGAGGCTTGCCGGGCTTGTCCTCGCGCGCTTCAGCGGGTTTTCTCTGCCTAAGCCAGTCGTCGTATCCTCCGGGATACTCGCCTATCACGCCGTCTCCTTCCAGTACCATAGTCGAGGTCACCACGTTATTCAGAAAAGCCCTGTCGTGGCTCACTAAAAGCAGGGTCCCGGAGAATTCCAGCAACAGTTCCTCCAGCAGTTCCAGGGTCTCCAGGTCAAGGTCATTGGTAGGCTCGTCCATCACCAGCAGGTTGAACGGCCTGCTGAAAAGCCTGGCGAGAAAAACCCTGTTCCGCTCTCCTCCGGAAAGGCCGCGGACAGGATAGCGCGCCCGCTCGGGGGAAAAAAGGAATTCTTGCAGATACCCGATGACGTGCCGCGGCTTTCCGTTAAAGATTATAGTCTCCCCCGTTCCGCTGACGTTCTCGATCACAGAACGTTCCTCCTCCAGCTGTTCGCGCAGTTGATCGTAATAAGCGATCTGCAAATCGGTCCCCAGCGTGATCTTGCCGGTATCCGGCTTGAGCAAACCGAGCAGTATCTTCAGCAGGGTGGTTTTGCCGCTGCCGTTGGGCCCGATCACCCCTATTTTGTCTCCGCGCATTATCTGAGTGGCGAAACCGCGGACCAAGCGGTTATCTCCGTAAGCGAAATTTATGTTCACCGCCTTGATCACCCTCTGGCCGGAAAAGACACTTTCCTGCGTCTTGAAGCCGGCTCGGCCGGCATCCCTGCGCTCGGCGTTCTTCTCCCGGCGCAGACGCTCAAGCGCCTTGACCCGGCCCTCATTTCTGCAGCGCCTGGCCTTCACCCCCTGCCTGATCCAAACCTCTTCGCGGGCCAGTTTCTTGTCGAAATTCTCCCGGGAGGAATCCTCGATATCCGACATCAGCCTCTTGCGTTCAAGGAACGTTTTATAATCGCAGGCCCAGCTAAAAATCCTGCCGCGGTCAATTTCCATTATCCTGGTCGCGACGCCGCTCATAAACATCCGGTCATGAGTGACAAAGAAAACCGTCCCGGGATAATTCAACAGGAACTTCTCCAGCCAGTTCACCGAATCTATATCCAGGTGATTGGTCGGTTCGTCCAGCAGCAGCAATTCCGGTTTGAGCACCAACGCCCTGGCGAGCAGCACCCTGCGTTTCTGCCCGCCGGATAAGGTCTCGAAAGCGCTCTCCCCCGGCAGTTTCATCAGGCTTATCATATATTCCGCCTGGTTGTTGAGGTCCCAGGAAGAAGTGCGCTCTATCTCTGACTGCAGGTCGTCGAGACGGCGCAAGACTTCTTTGCCGGAGTTGGATTGCAGCAGACGGCTTAAACGGTGGTATTCCGATAAAAGTCCGGCGCGAGCGCCCAACCCTGAAAATACGACGTCGAAGACCGTGCCCTGGATATCAGGCGGCACCTCCTGGGGAAGATGCGCCGACTGCAGGCCTGAAGAAAAGACCACGCTGCCGCCGTTGACCGTCTGCGCCCCGGACATCACTTTCATCAACGTGGTCTTGCCGCTGCCGTTCCTGCCCAGCAGCGCGATACGCTCGCCTTTTTCCACCTGAAGGCTTAATTTATCGAAAATTAGAGGGCCGCCGAAGCTAAGGCTGATTTCCTGAAGACTGATGAG
>DIEK01000056.1 GCA_002418595.1 Candidatus Omnitrophica bacterium UBA5776
CATCACTATGACACCGTCAAAATCCCCTCGTTTCACGTGAGAGAACCCTCTTATAAGAGAAGCGCCTTTCCCCTGATTAACTCGGTTGCGCAGGACCTCCGCCCCCGCCGATGCCGCCTCGTTTGAAGTCTCGTCAGAGGAACCGTCGTCTATAACCAATACCGTATAACCGCTTTTTTTGAGAGAAGAAACCAGCCAGCGTATATTCTTCTCCTCATTATACGCCGGTATGATCACGCATATCTTCACGTGTTCTCTCCTTCGTCTATCCAGTATTTCTTGAAGAAGTACCACTGTTCCGGAAAACGCCTAACCCATCTCTCTATCACCCGGTTGATTTCATACTGCATTAAACGCAGGTTATCCTCAAAGGAACCGGCAGCCGGCGGATAGATCGGCTTTTCGAACATCAAGGTAAACCTGTCATCTTCTCCCCTGATCATACATCCCGGGACGATGGCCGCCCCGGCTTTTAACGCCAGGAAAGCCGGCCCTTGAGGCAGCAGCGCTTTCTTCCCCAGAAAATCGGTTACCGCGCCTCCGTTGCGGGTGAATTCCCTGTCGCCCAGTAAAGCGACCAGGCCGTTCCCCCTCAACACTCTAAAACATTTGCGAAGCGAATTATAAAGGGGAATGACCTTGATACCCATCGTCTCCCTTTTTTCATCGAAGAAGCGGTTCACCTTATCGTTCTTGTGGGGCAGCGCCACAGCCGACAAAGGATACCCCAGGGCGGCAAGCGTCACTCCGCCCAATTCCCAATTACCGATATGCGCGGCAAGCAGCACCCCGCCTTTGCCTCTTTCCAGGGCTTCATCCACATAATTTATGTTGCGGACGGAGATGTTCTTCTCGATAAAATTCCGGTCGAGAACCGCATACCTGAAAAAATCCACCAGATACTTGGCGAAGTTGCGGAACACCATTTTTCTGATACGGCGTATTTCTCTTCGGCTTTTTTCCGGAAAGACAGCCGTCAGATTCATAGCCACGGCCTTTCTGTCGGCTCCGGAAAACAAAAGGTGCAGGTCGGAAATAAACACGGCCAGGCCATATACGGCCTTCAACGGCAGTCTTAACGCTATGAACTGTCCTGTCCGGTATAAAAGATAAAAAAACATCAGCGCTTCATTCTCCGGAGGTATCCTTTTCGGCCGCAACGCGGGCCGCGAAGAAAAAAGAATAACGGATCCTGATTCATGAACAGCCCCCTGCCTTTCTGCCGCCGCGGAGCTCCGGACTGATCCGTTTGCCGCAAATTCCCAGCAGAAAAGCGGCTGTATCCATACTTGCGGACGGTTTGCCGATACGCCTGGCGTTGACCGACAACTCTTTCAGCCGTTCCCTGCTGGAGACGACCGCGTTTATGCACTCTCCCGCGGAATCCGCGTCGCTTATTCTTATCGCGGCCTTTTCCTTAAGAAGATAATCGGTATTGCTCGTTTCCTGTCCGGGGATAGGCTTGATTATGGCCATCGGCAGTCCCATCGAAAGCGCTTCTGAAGTGGTTATTCCTCCCGGTTTGCTCACCACCAGATCGCAGACGGACATCAATTCATTGACGTTATCAACGAACCCGAGGACTGACGTTTTATGTTTCAATGACGCCTTCAACGCCTGAAGTTTATGGAACAACTTCCGGTTTGTCCCCGTGACGGCGATTATCTGAAAATCACTCCCCAGCGCGCGGTCGAGTGAAATGACGGCGCTTTCTATCGGCCCCAGCCCCTGCCCTCCGCCCATGACAAGGATGTTCTTGCCTCCGGGGTTGAGACCGTAACGCGATAACACGGATTGCCTATCCACAGGCAGGGAGAATTTCGGATCGAAAGGTATGCCGAACTGCCGTATCTTCGCGGCTGGAACGCCCCGCGCGCACAATCTGGAGTCCACTTCGGAGGAAGGTGTTATGTAAAAGTCGATGCCGTTATGGACCCAATACAGATGCGGCACAAAATCGGTAAGCACCGCCACCAACGGGACGTCATAACCATAACGCAGCTTGTATTCGGCGGTCATACCGCAGGGAAAAGCCTGGCTGCAAACGATGACGTCCGGCCGGAAAGAATCGAACAACTTCCGCAATTTACGGGAATTCATCCGGTAAAAAAGATCCTGCATCCAGGTCACTTTTCCGGCCACGCCGTCATTATCGTAAAGATAATCCCAAAGACAGGGAAATCGTTTTATGACTCCCATATATAAGCGGTTGACCACTTTTTCGGCTATGGGATTCGTATAATGAAAAGCGTTCAGGCTAAGTATCTCCACCCCGGGGTCCGTAAGCCTCAAGGCTTTTTCTATGGCCGCCGCGGCGCTGCGGTGCCCGGATACTTTGGAAATATACATTAAGAGGATTCGCTTCGAAGGCATAAAAATACTCCTGGTCCGAACGATTGCTATGATTATAGCATTAAAACATTTTTTATCAACCCTCTTCCGGGGACACAATACTTAATTCTCATCATCTAACCTTAAGTATTGTCTCCCACATTGGGGC
Source organism: Candidatus Omnitrophica bacterium UBA5776 (assembly GCA_002418595.1). Taxonomy (GTDB): domain Bacteria; phylum Omnitrophota; class Gorgyraeia; order Gygaellales; family Profunditerraquicolaceae; genus Undivivens; species Undivivens industriae. Next base: position 2,501 of record DIEK01000056.1, read on the forward strand.
ATTCTCCATCACGTTTAAGAAAGAAGTGGACAAAAATACCCGTAAGAGTAAAATATTTAAAACTGTATATACCGGCCGCAAGGTATGAATACGGATTGATTAAAACAGATGGAGCCAGTCAAATGAAAAATAACACAGCCGCCAGATCCGGATACTCCCTGTCCGCAGACGGAAAATTCTCTATACGAAATTATAATCTTTCCAGGCCGTTCGCGAGCTTCTTCCCCGGCATTGCGGGCAAATACGGCATACCTATGTGGGTATTTTATGTCAACCGCGGGCAGGGTATCTCCAGTTTCGGGATAAAAGACAAAGACCACCCCATACTGGAGTTCTATCCCGCAAATAAAGCCTGGCAGACCACCCCGCTGCAAGGTTTCAGGACTTTCCTGAAGATATCCGCCGGCGGCTCCGGCAAAACGTATTTTTATGAACCGTTCAGCCGAAATACGAAAAGAATATCCTCCGGCATGGAGATCACTCCGGCGGGACTGAAGATCGTGGAGACCAACGATGAGGCCGGTATAACGGTATCGGTGGACTATTTCACCGTTCCCAACGACAACTACGCCGGGCTTGTCAGGACGGTAACCATCTCCAATGTCTCGGGAGGAAGAAAAAAACTGCAGATACTCGACGGCCTTCCGCAGATTGTGCCGTTCGGGACGAATAACTTCTTCTTAAAAAAAATGTCCCGCACTATCGAAGCCTGGATGACGGTCGAGAATACGGAAAACGGCGCCCCCTTCTATAAATTGTCGGTGGACCCTGCGGATAGGCCGGAAGTCGTGCGCATCGACGCCGGGAATTTCTTCCTGCCTTTTTCAGAAGACGGGATATTAAAATCCATAGTCGATCCTGAAGCGATATTCGGGCACATCACCGATTTTTCCGTGCCTTTCAATTTTCTCAAGACCGCCAACTTCGCTTTCCCCGCGAAGCAGTCTCTGCGCAATAAAATTCCTTCCGCCTTTTGCCTGCTGGACGCCCGCCTCGGGAAAGGCGAAAAGGCCGTCTTTTGCTCGATATTCGGCAATATGCGCATCAGACAAAAGTTGAACGGCGAATTAAAACGGCTGGCTTCCGTGGATTATATCGCTAAAAAAGCCCGTGAAAACGCTGGCCTGATCGAAGGGCTTATGCGCGATATCCGCACCGAGAGCGCCTCGCGCGCTCTTGACCTCTACGCCGGACAGACTTATCTCGATAACATCATGCGCGGAGGCTATCCCCTGGTGTTCAAGGCCGGTAAAGAGAACGCGGTGTTCTATCTCTATTCCCGCAAACACGGCGACCTCGAACGCGATTACAACCGTTTTCAGCTCCAGCCTTCCTACTATTCCCAGGGCAACGGCAACTACCGCGACGTCAACCAGAACCGGCGCTGCGACGTGTGGTTCAACCCGCGGGTCGGCGCCGAGAACATAATCTCTTTTTTCAATCTCATCCAGGCCGACGGATACAACCCTCTGGTGGTAAAAGGCGTTTCCTTTGTTTTGGAAGACCGCGCCGGTCTGCAAAAGGCCCTCGACGGAAAAATAGCGGAAGAAAAAATGGGCGGACTCTTTCTCCTGCTGGAAAAGCCTTTCTCTCCGGGAGAGCTGATATTCTTCCTGGAGGACAACGGGATAGCCGCAGGGTTCGAGCATGACGAATTCCTCGGGCTCGTGCTTTCCTTTTGCGGCTGCATATACGAGGCCGAACACGGAGAAGGATTCTGGAGCGACCACTGGACATACAACCTGGATCTGCTGGAATCATACGCCGCGATATTCCCGGACAAGATGAACGAACTGCTCTTCCGGAAAAAAATATTCACCTTTTTCGACAACGCCGAATCCGTTAACCCCCGCGGGGATAAATACATACTTTATAACGGACAGCCGCGCCAACTGCATTCGGTCTCGGTGGACGCGGAGAAGAAAGAACTCATTGCTTCCCGCAAACAGTCCCCTTCCATTGCCAGGGCCGCGCACGGTAAAGGAGAGATATACCGGACGACGCTTATCGCAAAACTTCTTTTATTAGGCGCCAACAAGCTCTGCTCACTTGACCCTAACGGCTGCGGTATCGAAATGGAGGCGAATAAGCCTAACTGGTTCGACGCTCTAAACGGGCTCCCGGCGCTTTTCGGTTCCTCTTCCTGCGAAACATTCGAACTAAAAAGGCTCTTCGTCTATATGGCCGAAGCGATGAAAAAAAACGATATGCCCGAGATCGAGTTGGCGGAAGAAACGGTATTTTTACTGAGGAAATGCACGGCTCTGCTTGAAGAATGGGAAAAAGACGGAGACGATATGCGTTTTTGGGACGCGAGCGCGTCTTTGAAAGAAGAATACCGCAGGCTCACCCGCCTGGGATTCAACGGGAGGGAAGAAAAACTGGCTGCCGGTGAAATAAACGCCTTTCTTTCCGCCGGGCTCAAAAAAATAACCGCTGCCCTCGACAAGGCTTTCGACCGTGAATCCGGCACTTATTTTTCCTATTTCATCAATAAACCGGAAGAATACGAAGTCCACGGGGTAAAGAACATCAAACCGCTCCGGTTCTCCGCCAGGCCGCTCCCTTTGTTTTTAGAAGGCGAGATGCACGCTCTGCGGACATGCGAAGACGCCGCTAAGGCAAAACAGTTGTATTCGGCGGTCAGAAAAAGCGCCCTTTACGACAAAAAACTGAAAATGTACAAAGTCACGGAATCACTCGCCGGTATGCCGGAAGAAATAGGCAGATGCAGGGTCTTCACACCGGGCTGGCTGGAGAACGAATCCATCTGGCTGCATATGGAATACAAATACCTTCTTGAGATACTGCGCAGCGGATTGCATAAGGAGTTTTACGAGGAATTCAAAAACCTGCTTATTCCTTACCAGCGCCCGGAGCGTTACGGAAGGAATATACTGGAAAACTCGTCATTCCTGGTAAGCAGCGCCTTTCCGGACGAGAAACTCCACGGCAACGGCTACGTCGCCAGGCTTTCCGGCTCAACCGCGGAATTCATCCATATCTGGACACTGATGAATATAGGGGCAAAACCGTTCTTCCTGAATGAAAACAATGAACTGAACCTTAAGTTTGAACCTGTTCTGGCCTCCTGGCTCTTCAAACCGGTCAAACGCGGCGCGCGCTATCACCTGCCGGAATTGAAGGCCGACGCGATCTACGGCTTCAATTTCCTGGGCGGGACCTGGGTAGTTTATCATAATCCCGGCAAAAAGGACACTTTCGGCGCAAAGGGCGTGAAACCGGCCTCGATATCGCTGCTCGACAAGCAAGGCGCCAGCCGGAGAATTGATTCGCCGGTCATACCCTCCCCGCTGGCGGAAGACATACGGCAGGGAAAAATGGAACGCATAGACATAATCCTCGCCTGAGCTCCTGAATTAAGTATTGTGTCCCCGGAATTCGGCCTACCCGCACAGTTCCTGCGACAGGTTCTCCACTCTGTAAGTGGGGCGTTTATAAATGGAACTCCCCGCTATCTGCAGCAATATTCCCACGGTTAAAGGGTCGGCCTCCCGCCATCCGGAGCGGACTTTAGTTCTCACTTCACCCTTGTTGATATAAAACAGCCTCGCCCTTCCCGATATGTCGCGGCAGGAAAGGAACATTATCTGTTCCGCCTCCGAAACACGGGAAACCGCGATATACCGCACTCTCATATCGCGCATTTTTCTCACCTCCTTTTTCAAATAGTATATTTCTTCCGTTAAGGCAGCAACGCCTGTGCCTGCATCTGTCAACGCAGACTTACATGTCAACGTCACCGCAATCGTTGTAGTGATATTTAATCCCTAAAATTCTCCCGTCTCCACCGATTAGTATTTCCACACTGTTTGTAATGCCGGCCCTAACACATGCCCGGCTTCGTCGCGAAAAACATTGCGGAACATGCCGGCGATATTGTCGGCGCCGCATCCGCCTTCCGCCTCGCTGCAAATGCTGAAGATTATTGAACCGCCTTTCTCCAGTATCCTGATCCAGGATATTCAGGACATTTATGTTATATGTGCTGAGAGTGTTGCCCTCCCCGATCCATCACAGCGCCCAGGCCACCCTGATTTCCGTGTCAGTGCAAAACCGGCACTTCCGCCGGTTCGCTTTTAGAGCCTTCCCGGCAATTCTTTCCTACTCCCGACATTGTATAAAGCACCCGGTAACCGTTGTCGACCAATGAAGCGATCATCTCCTTATCTTTATTGATTATGTCCTCTTCTCTCCATCCTCCCCAGTAAGTTGAGGATATCACCACCGCCAGCGGTCTGCCGTCGGCTTTGAATCCAGCGCTATGGCTTTGTCCAAGCTGGTGATGGCCGTCTGATATTTGCCTGAATCCACAAGCACAGTCCCTTTGTTGGTCCACGGATCATCATTACGCGCATCGGCCGCTATGGCCTGATTAAATCCGGTGAACGAACCGCTGTCCGGCAACGCGTGGTACGTCTCAACTACAGTATCCAGGTAATAGCCGAAATTGACAGCGGCCACCCGAGTTTCTCCCCCTTCCCCAGAAACGGAAACCGTCGGAACAGAACTAATTTGAGACGGGGCATAGACATCGCAACCACAGACACGGTAGAGCATATTAGCCAGGTTGGCCTGCTCTTCCCTGCCTTTTCCTGTGCTGCAGCTTTCAAGGATAACGTCATTCTTCACGTCATCCTTTAAAAAAGCGATCTGCACTTCGTCAGCCAGCCCCAGATAATCGTCGTCGGAGTTCCCCTCACCCCAATAAAGGCCTGTCTGCAAACCATGACCTCCCAGTAATAACAAAGAGGACTGCTCATCCTTGGTCGCATCTTCGATATACTCAAAAGCCTGATCCTCGTTGTCGGTTTCGTAATACATCACACGGTAAGTGCCGCGGATATCGGCATACGCGGGAAATGAATCGAAGACATGATTCCAGTCTGTGGTGGGCATGATCACCACAGCCAGAGGCCGCTCATCAGACCGGGCGGCGAATCTGTCGTTCAGGGCTTCTTTCAGCCAGGACGCGGAGGTATCCTTATCCCGGGTATCCGGCATCAAACGGCCCAAATGCATCCACCCCGATGAAGACATCAGGGTATCGCTTACCTCATCTTTGCCGTATTCTCCAGCTAATTCATCCAGTATACCGATGAAATCACCAATCCCCAATATGGCAACCGCGGTGAGAAAAGAAGAAAAACCAGATGCGTTTTCCCCGTATGCGGCGGCGAATTTATCCCTCCCGAACCAATCCGCGACCAGCTCCACCGCTTCTTTTCCCAAAAAATCCACCAGCCTGAGGGAAGAGATCACTCCGGAAGGATCATGTTCAAAAGCGTTCAAGACACCTTTTTTTCCGGTCAGACCAGACAAAACAGAGTAAGCTTCCCGCACTGCCAGTTCCGCCGATTCGGCTTCGTTAAGGGCCGCAATAAAGCTATAAGGATTATTCTCAAAAGCTTCCGTCACTTTGTCGCTTCCGAACATGCTATTTAACATTTCCATGGATGCACGGCACCCCTCGATGTCTTTCAGGGTTAGTGCGCCGGACGACAGACACAATATCACGGAATACGGGGAATCCTCAAAGGTTCTCACTACGGTATCCTTGCCTATCAACGCACACAGATTCTGCATGCCTACGCCTTGATTTTTCCGTGTATATTGTTCGGATGAATTCTGGTTGAGCATATACAATCCATCCATAAAGCCTTCGGAATCGCTGATGAATGCCTTGATTACCGCGTCCCGGTCACCGACGATACCCACGAGATAATTCACGGCGTTCTTCAGGTCTTTCTCGGAACCTATAGCGAAAACCATATCCAGCGCAGATATCAGGCCTGCCGGGTCCTCTTTAAAAACCTGATTGAGCGCGTCCTCCGTGAACAAATCAGATGAGGACAATACGGAGACGCCGCTCTTGAAATCTGCCAACCCGTCTTTTCCGCCGTACCTGATGCTGTTTACCAGCGTGGAGAAACCCAGGGGCTGCTCCGCGAATGCCGCCGAGACCGCCTCTTTGCCGAACAGCCCGGACAAGCCGGTGATTACCGTGCTGCAGTTCGCGCAATCCTCGCCGCATTTAACGTACATATTTCCCAGCGCAGTCACAAAATTGACCGGGGATTTCACAAAAGCGGCAGTAACGTTCTCCTTCCCGAATGTTCCGTTCAGCCCGGAGACGTAATTCGTGAAACTGTCGGCGCCCATGGTATTCACATTCTGCAGAAAAGCGGCGAATCCATACGGGTCCTGCCCCATGGCAACGATAACTTTATCCCCCCCGAACATCCCGTTCAATGTCTTAAGGCTCACCGCGCCTTTAGACTGTAATCCGCTCTCCACCGCTGCGTAACCATCCATTGAATCAGACCGGCTTTTGCCGCCTTCGAAAGTGGTGTCGGTAAACATATAGAATGAGGGGGTATTCTTGAACAGTGAGGTTTGCGAGGATTGGATGAGGGTAATTTCCCTTTCCACCTGCAATTTCGCTGTTTCTGAATCGGAAGGCACCAGCACCGCTCCAGCCCAGGCGCTCTGCATCTGCTCCTGTGACCAGGTTCTATAATCTCCGTCTTTATATCCGTATCCCACGCCTTTTTCCATTACCACCGCGTTCAACATATCCTCATTTTCTTTCAGAAGGGCGATTGATCCTTCCGGCAGGTCGTTGATCGCGGTCTCAGCCGGGACTTCCGCGTATTTATAGGGCTTGCCTTGTTCATCAAGAGTCATCAACATACCCGAGATCATAGTGCCGGAATCCTGATTATATCCCAGCTGATCGGCCAGCTTATCCATGGCCGCTTCATCTTTCACATCCGCACCCAGGATCCTGGCCACCGCCCCCACCGAGCAGTCATACTTGTCGTTTCCGCCCACCTGTTGGCCTAAAACCTGGCCTACGGTCGTGCTGGCAGGAACCTTGGCGTACAGGGCGACCGCGTCGTACGAGGGAACATTAAATGTGACGCCCACCACCTTTCTCACTATATGACTGTCGCCTG
>DIEK01000045.1:0-3267 GCA_002418595.1 Candidatus Omnitrophica bacterium UBA5776
CCAAGAAAGAGGACGTCGCCAGAGATTGGTATTGTATCGACGCGGAGGGGAAGGTGCTGGGCAGGCTCGCTGTTGAGATTGCGCGCCGCCTGAGGGGAAAACACAAACCTGTCTATACTCCCCATGTCGATACCGGCGATTTCATCGTAGTCACGAACGCGGAGAAGGTTTCCCTGACGGGGAAGAAGCTTACCGATAAGGTCTATCACCATCACACCGGATATCCCGGGGGACTGAAGTCTGCCACGGCGGGCAAGATCCTTGCGGAAAAACCGGAGGAACTCTTGCGTAGCGCGGTCAGGGGAATGCTTCCGAAAAACAGCCTCGGCCGGCAGATGCTGAAAAAACTGAAGATATATAAGGGCGACAAGCACCCGCACAAGGCCCAGATGGCCGAGTTGCTGGAAGTGTAACCGGGAGAGAATGCATATGGCAGTGAAGAGTTATTACGCGACGGGGAAGAGAAAGACATCAGTAGCGCGGGTCTGGATGAAAGAGGGGAGCGGGCTTCTGGTCGTCAACAAGAGGAATTTTGATGATTATTTTACCCTTGATATGTTGAAGAGGCTGATCCAGCAGCCTCTCGACGTGACCGATAAAAAGGGTAAATTCGATTTTTATATCAATGTCAACGGAGGGGGGATCTCCGGTCAGGCGGGAGCCATCAGGCACGGAATATCCAGGGCCCTTGTGGAATATGACGAGGATTTGAAATCCCTTCTCAAGAAGGCCGGTTTCCTGACAAGAGACGCGCGGGTGAAGGAGCGGAAGAAATACGGGCAACCCGGCGCCAGGAAGAGATTCCAGTATTCCAAGAGATAAAAGCAACGATATAAGAGGGGGCCTGAGGGCCCCCTCTTTTTGTTTGGAGGTGGTCTTCATGCTTAATGTAGGTATATATGGGGCAAGCGGCTATACCGGGCAGGAGCTTTTACGGCTTTTGATAGGTCATCCGAATACAAATGTTGTTGTCGTTACTTCAAGAAAGTTGAAGGACATCGGAGTTTCCGAGGTTTACCCTGCATTTGCCGGTATTACGGATCTGCGATTCGTGGATTCATCACCCAAAAATCTTGTATCATCCTGTGATGTTGTATTTCTGGCACTGCCGCATGGAGAGGCCATGAACGTGGCTTCGGAATTTGTCGAAGCCGGAGTGAAAGTTATCGATCTAAGCGCCGATTTCCGCTTGAAGGATGTGTCGGTATATGAGGAGTGGTATACAAAACATAGCTCTCCGGATCTATTGAGAAGCGCCGTTTACGGACTCCCGGAGTTGTACAAAAATGATTTAAAAAAAGCATGTCTCGTTGCCAACCCCGGTTGTTATCCCACGGCGGCCATACTGGCTTTGGCTCCGCTGGTCGCCTGCGGCATTATCCGGGAAGATACCCTGGTGGTAGACGCGAAGTCGGGGGCAAGCGGCGCAGGGCGAAAACTCGTGCAGGAACTTTCTTTCTGCGAGGTCAACGGAGATTTCAAGGCTTACAAGGTCAACACGCATCAGCATATCCCGGAGATCAACCAGGTGCTTTCCCGTCTTTCCGAACATACGATGGACGTGACGTTCGTCCCGCACTTATTACCGGTGGAAAGAGGCATCCTGGAGACGGTTTATTGCTTCAGAAAACCGGTTTCCGGGAGAAAACGCGGTATCCCGGGGACCGTCCGCAGGCTTTTCGCCAATTTCTACGAGACGGAACCGTTTATCCGGCTTAAGGAAGAAGGCTCGTTCCCCCGATTAAAAGATGTGCGCGGGACCAATTTCTGCGATATAGGCATAAAGGAAGAGGCGGACAGGATCATCGTTATCTCCGCAATAGATAATCTGGTAAAAGGCGCTGCCGGTCAGGCGGTGCAGAATATGAATATAATGTGCGGGTTTTCCGAGAAAGAGGGTCTGCTTTAAATATGAACGGTTTCATAAGACGCGCTGTTCTCCCCGGAGGTTTCAAGGCTTCGGGAGCTTCGTGCGGATTGAAGAAGTCTCTCGCCGATGACCTGGCGCTTTTTTATTCCGATCTCCCGGCGACCGCAGCGGCGATATTTACCAGGAATCTTGTTAAGGCGGCTCCTTTGACGGTCAATATGCGGAATCTGCGCGCAAGCCGCAGTTTCCGGGCCGTCATCGCCAACAGCGGCAACGCCAATTGTTATACCGGGCAAGAAGGTATCGAAGACGCTTTGTATCTTTGCCGGCGCGTTGCCGCCGGACTTTCCATAGACGTTCGGCAGGTCCTGGCCGCTTCCACGGGAATAATCGGCAGACGCATGCCGGCCAGGACGATGGGCTCCGCCGTCCCCGGCCTTATTTCTTCGTTGTCCGTTTCAGGAATTCAAAGGGCGCAAAAGGCCATAATGACCACGGATACCTTCTCAAAAGGGGCCACGGCTTTTTTCAGCGTCTCCGGCAGAAAGGCCTCAGTCTGCGGAGTGGCTAAAGGCGCGGGGATGATCGCCCCGGATATGGCCACGATGCTTTGTTTCATCTTTACCGACGCCGCGCTGGGGCCGGGCCCGCTGAAAGCCGCTTTAAAGAAGGCGGTCGCTCCGACCTTCAATTGTATCACGGTGGACGGGTGCATGAGCACCAACGACAACGTCATTTTGCTTGCGAACGGCGCCTGCGGGGCGGGGAGCATTTCGGGCGGGAAGGATTATTCTTCTTTTTGTTCGGCCCTGGAGGCCGTCTGCCGGGAACTGGCGTTGATGATGGTCAGGGACGGGGAGGGGGCGAGCAAGTTTATCCGTATCAGCGTTGAAGGGGCGCTGAACGGCCGCCAGGCCAGAACCGGAGCGCTGGCCGTTGCGAATTCGAACCTGTTCAAGACGGCGGTATACGGGGAAAACAGGAATTTCGGCAGGATCATCGCCGCGCTGGGAGCCAGCGGCATAAAGTTTGATCCGGGTAAAATCAGGTTGAAAGCGGGGTCTCTCAAACGCAGGGACGTCGACGTGTATGTCCATCTCGGCGCGGGCCGCGGCAAGGCCGTAGTCTATACCTCCGATCTGACGCCGGAATACATAAAGATAAACGCGGAATACAGTTAGCCGCAAGCGAGGCGTGGAGAAATGGAAGAAGCTATAAAAAAAGCGGATGTGTTGATAGAGGCGCTGCCGTATATAAAACGTTTCCACAATAAGCCGGTGGTGATTAAATACGGAGGGAGTATCCTCGGGGAAGAGAAGATACGTAAAGGGGTGCTCGAGGACATTGTTTTTTTGAGCTTTATGGGATTGAGGCCGGTGCTCGTGCACGGCGGCGGC
>DIEK01000045.1:3314-4730 GCA_002418595.1 Candidatus Omnitrophica bacterium UBA5776
ACCCTGTCCGTGGTGGAGGATGAATTGCAGAAACTTAACGAGCTTATCGTGGAGGAGATGTCGGATATCGGCGGCAGGGTGGCCGGACTGAACGGGCGTTCCGACGGTATAATATTCACCGAGAAGAAGAAAGCCCGGATAGACCTCGGTTACGTCGGTGATATCGTGCGCATAGACCAGGGGGTCATTTCTTCGGAGCTGGAGAAACACAAGGTGGCGGTTGTCCTGCCGATGGGCCTGGGCCCAGACGGCAAAGGATATAACGTCAACGCCGACGAAGCGGCTTCTCATATCGCCGCCGCCCTGGGGGCGGAAAAATTAGTGCTGTTGACGAACGTCAAAGGTATAATGAGGAATCCGGATGATCCGGCTTCTTTCATTTCCGCGATCAACATCAAGGAAGCCCGCGAGCTTATGCGCGACAAGGTAATACAGCAGGGCATGATCCCCAAGGTGGACGCCTGCATTGAAGCGCTTGTCTCCGGGGTGAAGAAGACGCACATAATAGACGCCAGGATCCCGCACGGCCTGCTGCTGGAGATATTCACCGATCAGGGCGTGGGCACGGAGATAAATCATTAATCAAACCGCAGAAATCTCCGGTTTTCAAGACGGAGGTATTCGATAAATAAACCCCGGGTTTCAGCCCGGGGAGCTTCATTAATCTCTCTCGGAGACGATGAAAAAAGAAGAGATATTCGGGGAATACGAAGAGCACATACTTTCCACGTACCGCAAGATACCTCTGATTTTCGTCAAAGGCAAGGGGAGCAGGCTCTGGGATATTCACAATAGGGTTTTTCTGGATTTCTTTCCCGGCTGGGGCGTGAACAACGTAGGACACTGCCATCCCAAGGTGATGTCGGCCGTCAGGGACCAAATCTCGCGCCTGATATTCGTGCCGAATTCATATTACAACGTTTGCCAGGCCCAACTCGCCGGAGAGCTGTCTTTTTACACCTTCCCGGCGTCTTATTTTTTCTGTAATTCCGGGGCGGAGGCGAACGAGGCTGCGATAAAGCTGGCCAGGCAGTTCGGCAAGGGCAGGTACGGGATAATTACTTTTGAGAACGCTTTCCACGGCAGGACCATGGGGGCGCTTGCCGCTACAGGCCAGGAAAAGTACCAGCGCGGTTTTGGGCCGATGCTTGAAGGTTTTAAAAGCGTGCCTTTCAACGATATCTCGGCGGTGGAGAAAGCCGCCGGCCCGGAGACGGCGGCGGTGATGCTGGAGCTTATACAAGGAGAAGGCGGTATTAATGTCGCGACAAAGGAATTCGTCGCCTCCCTGAGGGAGCTTTGCGACCGTAAAAAGCTGCTGCTTATCGTGGACGAAGTGCAGACCGGGATAGGCCGGACCGGAAAGATGTTCTGTTATCAGAATTACGGCGTTATGCCCGATGTGCTTACCGCGGC
>DIEK01000118.1 GCA_002418595.1 Candidatus Omnitrophica bacterium UBA5776
ATTGTCTCGGGATTCTCCACTACACTGCCTCTTACTATCGGAGCCGCCCCTTCGGCCTGAAAACCCAGCAGCCGGGGCAGGGAAGTTATTTTCCCCTCCTGCTTATACTGCTTGTAGCCTTTCCAGTAAGCGGTGATGTTTCCGGCGTTACCGACCGGCATTACCTGAAAATCAGGGGCGCCTTCCAAAGCGTCGCAAATCTCGAAACTCCCTGTTTTCTGCCCTTCAATACGGAAAGGATTCAGTGAATTCACCAGGGTTATCGGGTATTTCTCCGCGGTCTCGCGCACCAGGCGCAGCGCGTCGTCGAAGTTGCCGCGCACCTGCAAAACCAGGGCACCGTGTATCAAAGCCTGGCTCAATTTCCCCATGGCGATGTGGCCGTCCGGTATCAGCACGACGCATTTTATCCCGGCGCGCGCCGCGTAAGCGGCCGCGGAAGCGGAGGTATTGCCTGTGGATGCGCAAATCACGGCGCGGGAACCTTCCTCGCAGGCCTTGGAAATGGCCATAGTCATACCGCGGTCCTTGAAAGAACCGGTGGGATTGAGCCCTTCGTATTTCAGGTAGACCTCGCACCCGGCCCCCAGCATGGAACTCAAGCGAGGCGAGAAAATCAACGGCGTATTCCCCTCGTTAAGGGTAACCACCGGCGTGGCCCCGCTTACCGGCAGATATTTTCTGTATTTTTCGATCACCCCGCGGTAAAACATGATTTTTATATCTCCTCTATACGGATAGCCACCGATTTTTCCTTTATCACATCGAGTTTGTCTATAACGGCCAGCGCGGAACGCAGTTTTTTCTCCAACGCGTCGTGCACCACCATTACAATCGGCACGGCCTGGCCGCCGCGCGCGGGCTTCTGCGTGACCGATTCTATGCTGATCCCGAACTTCGCAAACACCCCTGATATCTTTGCCAGCACGCCCGGTTTATCTTCGGCCGTCACTCTTATGTAGTACCGGCTTTCTATCTCGTCTATGCTGCGCAGACGTTTCACCTCGGCGTCGGGAGTAATATTAAGCGTGGGCCTAAACAGACCGGCCTTCATATCCTGCGCCAGATCCACCAGGTCGGAGACCACGGCGGACGCAGCGGAGAACTGACCGGCTCCGGGGCCGTAAAAAAGCAATTCCCCGGCCAGGTCGCTGGAGACGAAGATGGCGTTGAAGACGCCGTTCACGGAAGCGAGCAAATGCCCGGAACTGATCAAAGTCGGATGCACCCGCACCTCCAACGCGTCGCCCTCCTTCTTGGCTATCGCCAACAATTTGATCTCGAAACCGAGTTCTTTGGCGTAATTTATATCCTGCAGGGATACCCTGGAAATCCCTTCCACATAGACTTCCCCGATGCGCGCCATCCTGCCGAAACAAAGATAAGTAAGTATGACAAGCTTATGCGCGGAATCCATTCCTTCGATGTCGAGCGTGGGGTCCTTCTCGGCGAAACCGCGCTTCTGCGCTTCCTTGAGCGCCTCCAAGAAACCGCAGTTCTCGGCCGACATGCGTGAGAGCACGAAATTGGTGGTGCCGTTGACTATCCCGAATACCCCGGCGAAGTTATTGGCGACCAGTCCTTCTCTCAGCGACTTTATAATCGGAATGCCCGCCCCGACCGAGGCCTCGAAATAAACGCTCTTTCCCCTGTCCTGCGCCAGGGCGAAGATATCGGTCCCGTGATGGGCAAGCAGAGCTTTATTGGCGGTGACCACGTTCTTGCCTTTTTTAAGCGCCTCGGTCACGAATTCACGCGCCGGGTTTATGCCGCCGATCAGCTCCACCACGATGTCTATTTGGGGATCGTCCAGGATATCGGAGACATTGGCGGTCAACAGCGACTTATCCAGAGAAACGCCGCGCTTGGAAGAGACGTCCTTGTCGCAGACTTTCTTGAGCACAATCTCCATACCGGTCTTTTCGCGCAGCATCGCTTTCTTGTCGCGCAGTATCTTTATCATGCCGGCACCGACATTGCCGAATCCTATCAACCCTATGTTTATCTTCCTGGCGCTCATGGTACGTACCTCGCTTTTCTCGGATATTACCTGGCGTTTTTAAGATTATATTCCACCGTCCCGCCGATCACCCTGCGGTGGTGCTCGTCAACCGCGACGAACTGGATGCGGGTATCGTAGATCATGTTCTTGCTGATCTCCCTCGACTCCACCACTTTACCCATCAAAAGTATCGGGTGCGCGTCGAAAGGAAGTCTTATCTCCAGGGCCAGGTTGGTGCCCGGCTCAAAAGGGCGGTTAGTGGTCAGAAGCATTCCTCCCAGGCTAAGGTTCTTAGTCTGGGAAATGTCCACGTTATCGGCTTCATTGAAAACCCTGTAAGAAACCACGAAATGGCCGCTTGCCCTGGGATACTTACGTTTTTCTTCTCCCTTATACTGCTTCATATCGCCTCCCTTGAAATCTCCGCTGTTAGGCTTTATTACCCTGGATGTGTTCGCCGGCCGGTATCGCTACCCTGCTCCGGAACATGCCCAAATCCCCGTTTGCGAGTCTCAAGATGCGCATTTATAAACTACATAAAATTATATTATATACGCGCGCATAAATAATGTAAATAGAAAGTTAAACGAGTGGAGGTTACGAAATGGAAGAAAAACGACGGGCCAGCCGTCACTCTTTCTTCATTTGGCGGGTCATCAGATCCCTTACCGCTTTTACCGGCGACTTGCTTTTATACAGGACGCGGTATACTTCCCCGCAAATAGGCATATCCACCTTGTAACGCAGGCTCAATCCTTGCGCCGATTCGGCTGTCGGCACTCCTTCGGCTATCATCAACCCCATCTTGCGCCTGATATCGGCGAGTGTCCTGCCCATACCGATCTGTTCGCCCACGAACCTGTTGCGGCTGTCGCGGCTGATGCAGGTGGTAACCAGATCGCCCAGGCCGCTGATTCCGCTGAACGTCCTGGGTTTTGCCGACATGGCGACGCCAAGCCTGGCGATCTCCGCCAGACCGCGGGAAAGCAAAGCCGCTTTAGTGTTAGATCCAAAACCAAGACCGTCGGAGATACCGCAGGCTATGGCTATCACGTTCTTCAAGCTGCCGCCCAGTTCCACGCCGATCACGTCGTCGTTACCGTAAACGCGAAAGCTTTCGCTGATGAACAAAGATTGCAGTTCTTCGCGGACGTCCTTTCTGCCGGAAGCGATCACGGCCGTCGTCGGTATTCCCAAAGCGACCTCCCGGGCGATGGTCGGCCCGGAAAGCACGGCCACTCGTATCCTGCCGAGCTCTTCGCTTATGACCTCGGACATCCTTTTCAAAGAGCCGGACTCTATGCCTTTGACCACGCTGAGATAATCCGCCCCGCGCGGCAGGCGGCATCCCTTCATTTTGCGCAATACTCCGCGCAAGTATTGCGAAGGCACGGCCAGGACAAGGACATCGCTGTCCGAACAGGCTTTCTCCAGATCGGAAGTTATGGATATTTTACCGGGGATCTTGAATCCGGGCAGGAATTTCTTGTTCTCACGGTATCTGTTAAGATAAACCGCATACTCCGGGAAAGCGCTCCAGATAGAGACGTCGACATTCTTCCGGGAAAGCATAATGGCAAGCGTCGTTCCCCAGCCGCCATCCCCTATAAACGCTATCTTCTTTCTCTTCATACTTTAAGCCTGTTCCGGAGGAAGGGCTATCCTGGGAACCAAGACATGCCCTTCTTCCCGCGTGATGAATCTCAAACCGACCTTGTGCAACCCGTTTTCGTCCCGGCCCTCCACCCTTACCACGCAGCCGATTATCCCGCCCTGATACATGAAACATCGTTTCTCCATATCGTGACAAAAATCAAGGGTGTCCTTATCGAAAGAAAGCCAAAGGATGTCGTCCGTCTGAACATCGTCTTTTATACGGCAGAAAATGCCGCTTTGACTGATATCCGCGGTATACCCTTCCAGGAGCTTATCGATAGTCTCGCGTTTACAGATCTTATAGGCCAGCGGCGTCACGTATTCCACCCTGACGAATTCTCTTCTCTCTCTACCAGCCATGCCGTCGCTCATAAAAATTCCTCTGTCTATGTTATCTCCAGCCCGGTTTTATTGGTGCGCAGTTTGGCCAGGTCCCAACTGTATTCATACAGATGCAAGCCTTTGCTCGCCGCTATGATCTCGCCATCCTCCACGCCTATCTCCTGCGCCATATACTGCTTTACCAGCTCCAGCCCTCCCAGATTAGAAGGGAACCCTCCCCAGAGATCCCAGGAACGGAAATAAAGTATGAAATGAAGTTTTCCGTAACGCACGCGCGTGTCTATCAGGCGAAGGCACGGCGGATCATTAAGCTTTATGTCGGACGGCATGCCGATCTCCATCACCGCCTGATTCGTCCCGGGGCCTTTCTCCTTGTAGATACGTATGACCTCCTCGATCTGGTTGACATCGAGCGGTATCTCCTTGAACATTCCGCTGCCGTCCTGTTTCACCTTCACCCGCGGCGCGACCAGCCTCTCGCCATAGGTGTAATCCTCGGTCTCGGTCTTGGCGCCGGTGAGCAGATATCCCAGGTATCCCTGGACGTAATCCATATCTGTGGGAGCCGGAATACTCATACCTTCCGGAATGATCGGTATAATCTGGTGGGATGGTTTTTTGATCTTGATCACCGCGAAATCGAATTCCAGGCGTCTCTGCCCTTCATAGCTGCCGCGGGTGATTGTATAAACATGCCCTTTATCCAGTATCTTTGACAGACACTGGAACCAGGCGTCGTCCACGTCGAAGGCATCGATAAAAACAGGCTCCAGAAATTCTCTTTCCGGCATAGGCTGGGAATACAAAGAATCGGGTAGTGAATCGTGGATCCGGAGAATAGAGTGAATACTTGAGCAACTCAATACTCCAAACCCTATATTCAATTACTGTGAGCTACTTTTTCAGAGAACCTGTCCCGCTACCTTACTCTCTTCCCTGCGGGATTTCGTCCCCTGCTTGATCTCAGAGCGAGAGAGGGGAATCGAACCCCCGTATATAGCTTGTCCCGCCTCCGTAAAGCTCCGCGGGATTTCGCTACATAAAAGCTTCCTGTACTCAAGAATGCTATTGTCCTACCGCTGATCTATCTCTGAACATCAGGAAACTTGTCCCGCCACCTTTCTCTCTTCCCTGCGGGATTTCGTCCCCTGCCTAATCTCAGAGCGAGAGAGGGGAATCGAACCCCCGTATATAGCTTGGAAGGCTATTGTTCTACCATTGAACTACTCTCGCGAATGGTGCGTCAATCTGCAAAACCATCTTGCTTCATTATATCTAATTTCGCAGGATTTCATTCTGTATTTTTTTGTTGAATTCAAATGGGCAGAGTAGGATTCGAACCTACGTAGCACGAGTGCAACAGATTTACAGTCTGTCCCCTTTAGCCACTTGGGTATCTGCCCGTAAAAAATCCGGTTCTTGGTTCTAGGTTATGGGTTCTGGGAAGACCCCTTTAATGCATTTACAAAAACAATCTACAGAAAATCCAGGATTGAATTCTTTGTTTTTCCCAGAACCTAGAACCCAACACCCAGAACCTGTTTTTATAAGTCGGGGCGACAGGACTTGAACCTGTGACCTCTTGAACCCCATTCAAGCGGCCGCCACTGATACTTTGTCGGCCTGTCCGCCTAC
>DIEK01000044.1 GCA_002418595.1 Candidatus Omnitrophica bacterium UBA5776
CGTGGCAGCGGCCGGCCTGCGCGCGCGTGCGGAATTTTATCCCGTCCATAGTGCAGGCTCCTCGCCTGACGGCATCCCTCACCTCTTTGGCCGAAACCATCTCGCAGCGGCACACGATATCCCCGTAAGCCGGGTCCTTCTTTACCAGACGTTCCGCCGGCTTCAACGCAAGGCAAAACAAATGCGGGATCTCCGACTGCCGCGGGCGGAAAAATAATTTCTTTTTCAAGACCAGCCCGCACTCTCTCAAAAGCCCCCGGACCATCAGCGCCGCTGCCGGCGCCGCGGTCAGGCCGGGCGACTGTATGCCGGCGACGGTAACCAGCCCCGGGACTTTCTCCTCCCGACGGATGATGAAATCGTCTCCCGCCGCCGGACGCAGACCGGCGAAATACGCAATAATATCTTTTTCATCTATGGAAGGTATCAGCCGGCGCGCCCCGGCCAGGGCTTCTTTAAGGCCGGCATCACTGGTGCCCAGGTCTTCCTTGTCGGCGGCATCTTGGGCCGTGGGGCCGATCATCGGGTTGCCGTCGGCGGTCTTGATCACCAACACGCCTTTGGAGATCTTGTTGGGAAGGGGAAACAAAAGATGCCTGGAGATATTCTCCAGTTTCTTGTCCAGGATGAACTCTTCGCCTTTGCGCGGGGTGATCCGGAAATCGTTTATCCCGCACATGGCGGCGACGTCGTCGGCAAAAAGGCCCGCGGCGTTGACCAGGAACCTGGAATGGAACTCGCCTTTGGCGGTAAGAACCGAGAATCCGCCGCCGGCGGTACCGACAGCCTGCACTCCGCAGCAGGTATGTATCTCAACCCCGTTCTTAAGCGCGTTCTCGCAGAGATCATAAACCAGCCGGTAAGGGCTGATGATACCGGCGGTGGGCGCGTAGAGAGCGGCAACCGCTTCCGGAGAGAGATTAGGCTCTTTTTCGGCAAGCCGGCGTTTATCCAGGATACGCAGGCCCGGCACGCCGAGCGTCTCGGCTTCTCGCTTCAACTCCCGCAGGCGCCCGGCCTCTTCCCCGTTGAAAGCGACGATCAATTCGCCGGTTTGTTTGAAATCCACTCCGAGTTCGCGCGCTATCTTCCTCACCAGGCGGTTTCCCTGCGCGCAGAGCCTGCCCTTCAGAGAACCGGAGAAATTCTGCGTGCCGGGATGAATTATCCCGGAATTGGATTTGGAGACGCCGAAGGCGTATTCCTCTTCTTTTTCCAGGACGGCGATACGAAGTTTATAGCGCGACAGCTCCCTTGCGATCGCCGCGCCGGTCACACCTGCTCCGATAATTATTACATCGTATGCCTTCACCTGGTAAGCGTCCTTCGCACCGCGTCAAGCCATCCCTTGTAGTAAGCCGCCGCCTCTCGCCTTTCCATACGCGGCTTGAATACCCTGTCCCTCTCCCAATGTCTTTCAATCTCAGCCGTGTTTTTCCAGTAGCCGCAGGCAAGTCCGGCCAGATAGGCGGCCCCCAGGGAAGTGCTTTCTATTACTTTAGGTCTGATCACCTCGATACCCAGTATGTCCGCCTGGAACCGGCAGAGAAAATCGTTGGCGGCGGCGCCGCCGTCCACCTTCAGGCTCTTGATCTTGAATCCGGAGTCCTTCTGTATCGCCGAGAGGACGTCTTTGCTCTGATAGCATATCGCTTCCAGCGCCGCCCGGGCCAGATGCTGCGCCTTTGTGCCGCGGGTTATCCCGTAAACCGCGCCTCTGGCATCCGGATCCCAATAAGGGGCCCCCAGGCCGGTCAGGGCCGGGACGAAATATACCCCCTGATTATCTTTCAGCGACCGCGCCATCCCTTCCGACTCAGACGAAGACTTCAACAGCTTCAAGCCGTCGCGCAGCCATTGTATCGCCGCTCCGGCGATAAAAACCGCTCCTTCCAGGGCGTAGACCGGGCCGCCGTCCTCCCCGCAGGCCAGGGTAGTGATCAAACCGTGTTTCGATACCGGCCTATTCTTGCCGGCGTTCAAGAGCATAAAACATCCGGTTCCATAAGTGTTCTTGAGAGTTCCCGGCCTGAAACACGCCTGTCCGAAGAGAGCGGCCTGCTGGTCGCCGGCGATGCCGCAAACCGGTATGCCGGAGGCCAGCCTGCCGCGGCGGACAGTGCGCGCGAATTCACCGCTCGAGCGCCTAACCTCCGGCAGGAGCGTAGGCGGTATGCCGAATTCCTTCAATATATCGTCGTCCCATTTCATCTTTTCTATGTTAAAAAGCATGGTGCGCGAGGCGTTGGTAAAATCCGTGGCGTGCGCGCCTCCGGCGCTGAGCTTCCAAAGCACCCAGCTGTCGGTGGTGCCGAAAAACAACCTTCCTTTCCCGGCTTTGGCCGAAGCCCCGGGGACATTCTTCAGTATCCATTCAATCTTGCTGGCTGAGAAATAAGCGTCTATAGGCAGGCCGGTCCTCCCCGAAAAGAACTGCTCGGCGCCTCCGCGCTTCTTCAACTCCCGGCAGCGCCGCGCCGTGCGCCGGCACTGCCAAACTATGGCGTTATACACCGGACTTCCGGTTTCCCTGTCCCAGACAACGGTGGTCTCGCGCTGATTGGTGATGCCGACCGCCGCGATCTCAGCGCCCGGCACCTGTTTAAGAACCTTCTGTATGGAATTATCCACGCTGCGCCAGATCTCCAGCGGGTCGTGTTCCACCCAGCCGGGGCGCGGGAAATACTGCCTGAACTCCTCGTAAGACGAGGCTTTCCTGCGTCCGTTTTTGTCGTATAATACCGCGCGGCTGCCGGTTGTCCCCTGGTCAACGGCCAGAACATATCTCATCTTATCCTCCCATTGAGCCAATCCAGAATATCGTTAAACACCTCTTCCCTGCCCAGGTCCACGGAAAGGGAATGCAGCATCAACGGATAGAAAATGATCTTCTTGTCCGGGATCCTCAAAGCGCGGAATATATTTCTAGTCCCTTCCGGATCGACGAAATTATCCAGGTCGAGCGGGACCTGAAAAAGGACCGGGCAGGAGAGTTTCTTACTGAGCGCTCCCGCGCGCGCCTCGGCAAGCAGTATATTGGTCAAAAGCACCGGGGTGGCCACCTTGATCTCGCGCTTGTCGGACTCCATCACCTGCTGATAAGCGGAGTCGCGCGTGCACATCTGCGCGGTAAAAGGCAGGAGCATCTGTTTGCGCGGGGCGAACACGCGAAAGAAAAACATCCTTAAGTAATCCGTGTATTTCACCTTCAACCTGTTCCTGAAAGACGGGGCCAGGCAGATCAGCCCGTCGAACAGGCCGGGAGCCAGGCAGGCGGCCGTGAAAGAGATCAGCCCGCCCATGCTCTCGCCGCAGAGGAATATCTTCCTCCCCGGGCAGTCCCTGGCGATGATAGCGCGTAAATTCTTTATGTCTTCGTAATAAACGCCTAAAGAACCGACGTGGCCTTTAAGTCCGGGCGTCTCGCCGAAACCGCGCAGGTCTATGGCATACGAAGAGATACCTTCTTTCAGCAAGAACTCCGCAAGAAAACTCCACCTGCCGCCGTAAGATCCCAGCCCGTGCACCAGCAAAAGCGCCGCGCGCGGCTCCGCTGCCGCCCATCTGCGATACACGATACCGCTATGCTCATCGAAAACGGTTTCGCTCATTTTCCTGCTATGCTCCCGACTGCGCCAGATCCGTATCGTATTCCAGCAGGCAGTGCGCGCAGCCGTTATATCCGGCGTTCAACGCCGTCCGCACGTCGTTAAACAACACCCTGTTGGATGAAAGCATGGCGCGCGCGAAAACGCAGTTATCCAAATGCAGTTCAAGCGTCCTGCGGTTGCCCACGTACGTCTTGGGCGCGATGAATATGTTCTCCATCTGGCGGAAATACCTGTAGTAATCGCTGCCCGGCGGAATGGCGCCGTTACGGATGTCCCGCGCGGCGTAGTCCGTATCCAAATACTGATCCCGGCAGTCGATGTTATTCACGTCTTTCAGCATCCGGTAATCGCAAATCTCGTTATCGCTGAAACACAGCAGACGTTTAGCCAGGACACAGGAATTATAAAAAGCGGGAAAATTGAAAAGGTCGATATCTTCCCCGTTGAAAGGCAGGGTATCGCGCAGCGCGGACAAATCGTCCGGCAAGAGCCCGGCCGGGCTGTCCTTGAGGTAACGGTAAACGTCTTCCGGCAGCATCCTGCCGACGGTATTATTAAGTATATTGTCCTGCGCATCGGAAAGGAAATCAGAGACGTCCCGAAGAACTTCCGCCGCTCCATCCAAAACCAGATCGGAGAAGAAATCCTGCAGGCTCCCGAAGATACTCTCCACAAGGCCCTTGAGTTTGGAAAATGCCCCGCCCAGGACCGCGTCCCCAAGGTTATCGAGCGGATTTATGTAATCCTTTAACGCGGAGAAGAAATCGTCGTATTTGCAGAGCGCTCCGATCATGGACATAAAGCCGCCCTCTGTGCCGATCTTGCCTGCTTTCATCCCGCAATCAAGATATTTGTCCATCAGCCTGCGACTCTCGTCCCTGCGGGAGCTGTGCCAGTTGCGCACCAGTCTCCATAATTGCCGCGCCGGGCTGAGATAGAAAGCGTCGTCGTATCTGC
>DIEK01000128.1 GCA_002418595.1 Candidatus Omnitrophica bacterium UBA5776
TTTCAGGCCCCGGTTCCTGCGCAGGGCGCTGCCGTTCTTCGGCGCGAGGGTGATCGCGGTCAGCGCGGAGGTGCGGGAGCATCTGGTGCGGGATCTGCGCGCCGCCCCCGCTATCGTCAGGTTGATTCCCAACGGGATAGACACGGATTTTTTCTGTCCCGCGCTGCGGCGGGGTTCGGAAAAAGCGGCCCGCGGCAGCCTTAGGCGCAACCTCGGCCTGCCTGACGGCAGGATAATCGGCACCATCGGCAGGCTTTCGGACGTCAAAGGCCATCTGTATTTCGTGGAGGCCATGCCGGAAATTGCCTCGGCGTTCCCGGACGCGGCATTCCTGATAGTAGGAGAAGGCAGAATGAAGCAGGCGGTACTTTCCAGGGCTAAAGAGCTGGGGGTCATGGACAGGTTTTATTTAAAGGATTCGGTCTCCGATACCAGAGAGGCGCTCCGGTCCATGGATCTCTTCGTGATGCCTTCTTTGTCGGAGGGGCTGGGGTTGAGCCTGATGGAGGCGATGTCTTGCGCCCTGCCGTCCGTCGGTTCCGACGTGGGTGGTATAAGGACGTTGATCAAACACGGAGATAACGGCCTGCTGGTGAAACCGGCGGATCCTGCGGCGCTGGCCGGGGCGGTAAAAGCATTGCTGGCGGACGAACGCAGGATGACGGATCTCGGCTCCCGGGCCAGGGAATACATAATCTCCAATTTTTCCATTGAAGGCATGGTCTCCGGCACCGAGGAGGTGTATAAAGAATGTATAAACGGATAAAACGCGCCGCAATTACGGCGGCGGTTGTGATATTACTCGCGCTGTTTTCGCTGGTTTTAGCGCTGCGGTTGAATTATGCCCCGGCGGTATTGATGTATCATTCGGTCGCGCCGGGAGCCGACCCGTCCAGCCGCCTGGCGGTTTCCCCCGCGACCTTCGACAGGCAGATGCGGATGTTGAAGACGCGCGGCTTCAACGTCATCCCGGCGGAGGAACTTGCCCGTAATGTAAAAGAAGGAAAAAGGATGCCGCTGCATACGGTGGCGATCACTTTCGACGACGGATACAAGGATAATTACACCCACGCTTTTCCCATATTGAGAACATACGGACTGCCGGCGACCGTGTTTATGATCACGGGAGAAGCGGGCAGGCAAGACCGTCTCTCCTGGGACGAGATCAGGGAGATGCGTGATTCCGGGCTCATCGACTTCGGCAGCCACACGATAAGTCATTGCATACTGCCGGAGGTGGCATCTTCGGATGAGCTCGCCGGAGAGCTTTCGGGATCGAAAGCGGCGCTGGAAAAACATCTCGGCGGTCCGGTGAAGATGTTCGCCTATCCCTGCGGTTTCTTCGACGAGAGAATAAAGGAAGCGGTAAGGAAGGCAGGTTACGAGTTTTCTTTTGCCACCAATCCCAGGATAAAAACGGCCGATGACGACCTGATGGCGTTAAAGCGCATCCGTATTTCCCAGCACTCCGGGAGTTCTTTCGCTTTCTGGTTCCGGGCGAGCGGGTACTATAACTTTATACGCGAGCGCAGGCATAGATAAAACTTCACGGGCTTCAATCCGGTTCTTCTCAGCGGGCTATTAAGCTGGAGGCTTAGAGTTTTACCGGCCGTTACTGTATAAGACTAAAATGCATAACATACGTGAACCCGGTAGGATAGCTGTTTTCGGAGTGAACTGGCTGGGAGATACCCTGTTCTCCACGGCTGTGATAGCCAGTCTAAAACGCACATTCCCGGGAAGCTCTCTTTCCTGTATAGTCCCGCCAAGGTGTTTTCCCGTGCTGCTGGGCAATCCGCGCATAGAAAGGCTCATCGCCTTCGACGAGAAAGAGGCGCAGCGCGGGCTGGCCGGCAAGTTCAGGTTCATGGCGGAACTGTCCGGGATGCATTTCGACGCGGTTTTTCTGCTGCACCGTTCCTTCGGCCGCGCCCTGCTTTGCAGGCTTTGCGGCATTCCCGAACGGGTGGGTTATTACACGCCGAAACGCGCTTTCCTCCTGACGCGCGCTCCGTCTGCGCCCGATCCGTTCAGAGTGCACCGGATAGATTATTACCTCGGAGTTCTGGAAGGCGCGGGGCTGCCGGTGTCCGTCAGGGATCCGGAGTTTTTCGTTCTCCCGGAGGAAGAAAGCGCAGCCGGTTCTTTTCTTGAGGAGAGCGGTATCAGGCCGGGAGAAAAGATCGTGGGGATAAACCCGGGCGGCAACTGGATGCCCAAACGCTGGCCTCTCGAACACTGGAAAACGCTGGCGGCTGCGCTTTCCGGAGAGTGCGGATGCAGGATTGTTGTTACCGGAGGCGCGCAGGATTCGTCTCTGGCGCGGGAGATCTCTTCCGCGCTGCGCGGTAAACCCGTTCCCGTATCCGCCTGCGGCCGTTCGGACATACGGCATTTCGCCGCGTTAAGCCGCAGATTCGACCTTTTTATCTCCGCCGATTCCGGGCCCCTGCATATAGCCAATTGCGCCGGAGGGAGAGGGCGAATAATAGCCCTTTTCGGCCCCACAGATCCGGCGCTTACCGGCCCCAGGCCGGCGCAGAGATGCGATGTTCTGCGCGGTTCCTGCGGCTGTAAAATTCCCTGCTATAAGACGGACTGTGCGGATAACCTCTGTATGAGAAGCATTACTCCTCAGCAGGTCCTGCGCAAGGCGCTGGAAATTCTATCCGTCCGCGCTTAATCGACCGTAGAAATCCCCGGGCTTGAAATCGTTACGCCCGTAATCAGGGCTAAAAATCCTTGAAAACGTCTTTTTATAGGTTAGAATAAAACATAGTGTTTCTACGTTATTGAGAAATATAATTGTCTATTATCCGGGGTCAGGATGTCTTCTTTATACTACAGAAAAAAACAAAAACATCCGGAGGACGGTGCCGCCGATTTCCGTCTCATGCACAGCAAAGAGATCGCGGTGGTAGGCGTCAGTGACAAAGAATACAAGAGCGGTTACCGGATATTCAAGGATTTGATAAAACACGGGTTCAACGTGCACGGTATAAACCCGCGTAACGGTACCATTCTCGGCAGACAGATAAAGCGCAACTTGAGGGCGCTGGATAGAGTCCCGGATATAGTGATCGCGGTCGTTCCTCCGGAGGTAACCCTGGAAATCATAGAGGAATGCAGGTCGATGGGGGTAAAGGAGATATGGATGCAACCGGGTTCGGAATCGCCGGAAGCAGTCGGAAAAGCCGCCGCTTACGGTATAAAAGCAACCGCCGGTTCCTGCTTTATGCGGCAGGCCGGGATCTGGCGGTAGATATCGGAGATGATGATTATGCGTAAAGAAATCGCCTTGGGGATTAAAGTCATAGGTATATGGTTCATTATATCTGGGGTTACGGGAGTGTTTTCTTTGCTGGATATGCGCGCATTCTATCTGAATAACACCGGGGCTTTTCCTTTTCCATATTCGCATATCAGGTTGTTCACCGATTCGCTGCTGCCGGTCTTATCCCTGGTCGGCGGTATATATCTGCTGAAGCTGAAAGAATGGGGCAGGCGTTTCATCCTCGCAGTATGCTTTTTGAATCTTATACTGGTGGCGGTGAGTTTCGTGCCTTTTTCCGGCCGCAACGTCTTTGTCTCTCTTAAGGAATACACGGAAAAGAATTATGAGGCTCAAAAACAGGAAGTTCTGCGGCGTTATAAAGCGGAATATCAGCAGGAGGCCCTGCAGAAGCTGGAGCAATCGCATCGAGTCACCGTTTCATCTCTCCCCGGCATTCTTGTTTTTCTGCTGTCTCTTTCCATCCTCTGGAATTCCTGGGTCATTTTCTATTTGATGAGAGGCCCGGGGCGTCCGTTCTTTCCCGGCCCGCAGCGCGGAACGGAAGAAGAGGAGAAAGAAACGGCGGCCTGATCCTTTCCGGCCTTGCCCGTCTTTCTCCGGCGGGCTCACGGCGAGTTCATACGCGCAATACGGGCCCAGGAACGGTCAATCTGGTGATTGACTGCCGCTTAATTCTATGATAAAGTTAATAAAGCCGCAGAGACCCCGGGCTTCAATCCTTCCCGTATAAAGTATCGGAAGAAGGCTGTTGAAAGAAGAAAGAGGGCGCGCAGGGTTCGACGATTTGCTTCCTCGCCCGGCCCATTGCGCGTTTTGCTTCTCCTCTTCGGGGCCAATCGCCGCGTTGTCGGCGTATTGAGGCAGGAGCTAAACCCCTTGCAATTTCATACGTAAACGGTTATTCCTACGGAAAGGCCCAAGTGGTTGATTTAAGCAGGGTGAAGACATATTCGGTCAAAACCAGGACAAGCAAGGTCTCTGCCGGAGATTTCGCGCAGCCTCCGCGCAAGGGCGCGGGTTTCCGTTCTTTCTTTTCCTCTTTGCCGAACATCCTGCGCGCGGCTGACCTGCGTTCTGCGGCGGAAGCCGCGGCTTCCGCGGGACGCAGGAAAAAAGCGGTGATTTTCATGGCGGGGGCGCACGTGATAAAGTGCGGCCTCGGGCCGGTCATAATAGAGTTGATCAAGAAACGTGTGATTTCCTGCGTATGCCTTAACGGCGCGGGCGTGATACACGACTTCGAGATAGCCCTGCAGGGCAGAACTTCCGAGGACGTCGCGTCCGGCCTTGCCGCCGGCAGATTCGGTATGGGTAGAGAGACGGCGGAGTTCATAAATAACGCCGTCAAGGCAGGGGCTTCTTGCCGGCAGGGTTTCGGTTACGCGGTAGGCTCGCGTATCCGCGGCAAAGAATTCCTTCACAGCCGTTTGAGCGTGCTGCGCGGAGCGTGCGATCACGGCGTCCCGGTCTGCGTGCACGTGGCTGTAGGCACCGATATCATACACCAGCACCCGTCTTTCGATCCCGCCGCCGCGGGCAAGGCGAGTTATGCGGATTTCCTCACCCTGGTGAAAGAGATACGCGGGCTCAACGGGGGAGGGGTGCTTTTGAATTTCGGTTCGGCAGTGATCATGCCGGAAGTGTTCCTGAAAGCGCTGAATCTGGCCCGCAACCTCGGCTCGGAAGTGAAGGATTTCACGGCGGTCAATTTCGACATGATACATCAGTACAGACCTGCCCAGAATATCGTCTGCCGCCCGGTCTTGTCCGGAGGTAAAGGGTATTATATAATCGGGCATCATGAAATAATGTTGCCGTTGTTCGCGCAGGCGGTGGTGGAGCGGTTATGAGGCTTTCCGGTTACAAAAAGATAATCTCGGTTTACGACAAGGCCCGCATATTGGTCATAGGGGACCTTATACTGGACGAGTATATACAGGGCAAAGTGGACCGGATATCGCCGGAGGCGCCTGTGCCCGTGGTCTGGGCGGAAAAACACAGTTTTGTTCCCGGAGGCGCGGCGAACGTGGCATACAATATCAGCGCCCTCGACGCGGAAGTCTGTCTGGCCGGGGTGGTCGGCGACGACGAGAACGCGGCGGAGCTGTCCGGGGCCCTCAAGAAAAGAGGGGTGGATATCTCCGGGATAGTGCGCGATCCGCGCAGGCACACGACCGTAAAGACCAGGATCATCGCCGGCCACCAGCAGGTGGTGCGGGTGGACTGGGAGCACACCCATCCGCTCCCGGAGCGGGTTAACGGGAAGATATTGGATTTCGTTTCCGCCAACATAGACGGGTTTTCGGCGATCATCATAGAGGATTACGGCAAGGGCGTGGTAAATGAAGAGCTGTTGTCCGGATTGCTTTCCCTGGCGGTAAAGGAGGGGAAGATCGTCAACGTCGATCCTAAAGAAGAGAATTTTCAGCTTTATAGAAAGGTGACATCCATAACTCCCAATCGGAAGGAACTTGAGAACGCTGTGAGGAACCTGAAGTTGACGGATACCACCAACAATTTTAAGCTCAACAACGACAAGATAACCAGCGTGGAACAAGCCGGGAAAGCGGCCGATCAGGTGATGCGTTATCTGGAGATGGAATCCATACTGGTGACTATGGGAGAACAAGGAATGGCGCTTTTCGAGAAAGACGGCCGTTCGATCACGATACCGACGGTGGCGCAGGAGGTGTTCGACGTCTCGGGCGCGGGGGATACGGTAATAGCCGTTTTTACCCTGGCCTTGGCCTGCGGCGCCACTAAAGCCGAAGCCGCGCATATCGCCAATTTCGCGGCGGGCATAGTGGTCAGTAAATTGGGCACGGCGGTCACAAGCCGGGCGGAGTTGTTAAAGAAGATCAAGGAACACGCTTCGCGGGGGGTGCGTTGATGGACGTTATCGGCGTTATTCCGGCCCGTTACGCCTCCACCAGGCTGGAAGGTAAGGTGCTGGTTGACCTTGCCGGAAAACCGATGATCCGCCGTGTCTGGGAAAGGGCGCGTAAAGCGAAACTGCTGGACGATCTGCTGGTTGCCTGCGACGACGAAAGGATAGCCGAAACGGTAAAGGGTTTCGGCGGCAAAGCGGTAATGACCGCGAAGGCCCATACCTGCGGCACCGACCGGATAGCGGAAGCGGTCTATCCGCTGGACGCCAAGGCGGTGGTGAACATACAGGCGGACGAACCTCTTCTGCAGCCGGTGATGATCGATCAGCTGGCGCAGGCTTTGCTTTCCGATGATTCAGCGTCCATGTTCACCCTGGCGAAACGCATAGAGAAGCGGGAGGAAATAACCGATCCCAACGTGGTCAAGGTGGTCCTCGACAGGAACAACCTGGCGTTGTATTTCTCCCGCTCGGCCATACCGTATCACGCGGCCGGTTCTCGTGTTGACGCGCC
>DIEK01000068.1 GCA_002418595.1 Candidatus Omnitrophica bacterium UBA5776
GTGGCTGGTGCCATGAAACCCGTATTTACGCACGCCGAATCTGGAGTAATATTCGTAAGGCAGTCCGTACATATAAGCGTGGTCCGGCATACTCTGATGGAAAGCGGTATCGAAGACCGCCGCCTGTTTCACTCCCGGAAGAAGCTTTTTGCAGGCGGTTATACCGGAGAGATTGGCGGGATTATGCAACGGAGCGATGGCGCAGCATTTCTTTATCCTGGAGATCACACCGTTATCCACCACCACCGGTTCACGAAAGCTTTCTCCGCCGTGCACTACCCTGTGGCCCACGGCATCCACCCCGGTGATCTCCGCCAGTATTTTTCTCAATCCGGAGAAATGATCCGGGACTTCGGATCCCCGCTCGCCTATATGCTCCACCACGCCTTTCAACAGCGAATCCTCCGCGGGCATTAAGAACACTCTGTATTTAATCGAAGAACTGCCGCTGTTGATAACTAGGATCTTCACTGGGCCCTCACTGCGGTGACAGCGGCGCAGTCCACAATATCCTCCGCGGAACAGCCGCGGGAAAGATCGCTGCACGGCTTCGACAACCCGAGCAGGATCGGGCCGAGAGCCCTGGCTTTGGCCAGGCGCTGGGTTAGCTTATACGAGATGTTGCCTGCGGAGAGATCGGGGAATATCAAAATGTTGGCTTTGCCGGCCATGGGATTGCCGGGAGACTTTATGCGCGCCACTTCCGGAACGATCGCCGCGTCTACCTGAAGTTCTCCGTCGGCCTCCAGGCGCGGGGCTTTCTCTTTCAGTATTTTCAGCGCCTCCACCATCTTTTCCACCGATTTGCCTTTAGCGGACCCTTTTGTCGAATAACTAAGAAACGCCAGTCGCGGCGGCATATCCAGTATTTTGCTTCCCATCTCGGCAGCAGCCAGGGCTATGGAAGCCAGTTGCTGGGCGTCCGGGTCCGTGATGACGCCGCAGTCGGCATATATAAACAACCCGTTCTGCCCGTATTCGCAGTCCGGAACATCCATTATAAAACAACTACAGGCAAGCCCGATATGCTTATCCACTCCCAGACAAAGGATCGAGGCCCTGACCATATCCGGGGTCGTGTGCACCGCCCCTGCGACGAACCCGTCGGCACATCCGGCCTTGGTATCCATGGCCGCATAATACAAGGGGTCCTCGAAAATCATAGCGGCTTCTTCTCTGGTCATTCCTTTGGCCTTGCGCAACTGAAAGAACTCTTCCGCGTATTTCTCCTTCTTCGCCTTGTCTATCCTGTCCGGGGTCAGGAGCACCGCGCGCGCAATGCCTTCCCTATTGAGTATTTCCGCCGCTTCCTGCGTGCGCTTGTCGCCGAATTCCGGCAGTAGTATGAGTTTCCCCGAAGCCTTGGCCTTTTCGCGTATCCTCAAGATGGAGTTCATTTCTACATTCCTTTCAATATACCTTCCATATCCACGTGGTCTTTTATCAGTTTGACCACTTCCTGAATCTTATGCTTGTCGCGCGGGCGTATCTTTACCGTCATATCGTGGATACGCGAGGCGACATTATAGGTGTCGGTTTTTGCCAGCAGAACCGGTATCCGCGCCCTGGAAAGCAATTCCATAATGGACTGGTCAGGAATGATCCCTCCGGAAAGAATGATCCCGGAAATGCGCAGTTTGTCCTTCTCACCTTCACGGACGCAGCCAAGCGCGGTCATTATCACGTCTTCCCTGTCCCCGGAAGTTATAAGCAGACTATCATCATCGAGATAACGGATTATATTCCGGGGCGTCATTGTCCCGACGATAATCTTGCGTATGTATACCTCGATGAATTCCCTGCCGCAGAGCAGTTCGAAGTCGTTCTCTTCCAGTATCTGCTCTATACTGGGGTATGACAACGACGGCTCGTAAGGCAGCACCCCGAGGACCTTAATGCCTTTGCGTTCAAGCCCCTTTTTGACCAGGGCTTTCACCTTGTCAAGCTTTTCCGGAAGGACCTTGTTGATTATGACCCCGATGACCTTGACTCCTTCCTTGTCGAAGAGCGCCTTGTTCAGGACTATCTCGTCTATCGGCCTTCCCACCCCGCCGGAAGAGATGATCACCGCCTTGGAACCCAACATCTTCGCCACCGCGGCGTTGGAATGATCGAAGACCGAACCGACTCCGGCGTGCCCGGTACCTTCTATGATCACCAAGTCCCTGCTTTTAGAGACCCTGCGAAAGGCGTCCTTGATCCTGCGCGATATCGCGGCGGCGTCCGGCCTTACGATGTAGTTCTCGGTGAAACCCCGCTCCACCGCTATCGGGCTCATATCCTTTATTCCGCCTTTTATGCCGCATACCTCCTCCAGGAGAAGGGAATCTTCGTCGAACTTAAGACCGTCCTCCTCGAGATAACGCTGCCCTATAGGCTTGATGAAACCAACGCCCTTGAACCTGCGCTGAAAATTACAGACAAGGCCCAGGCTGGCCGTAGTCTTTCCGTCATTTTGCTGCGTGGCGGCAATAAATATTTTCTTCATGAATTCCGCGAATTCCGGGGACATAATACTCGAATTCCGGGGACACGATACTCTTAAAGTATCGTGTCCCCGCCGTGTCCCCGCCGTATCCTCGCCGTATCCTCGCCGTACCAGGAATTAGCGAAGCAACTCTTCGATCTTACGCTTGAGCTCGCTCTTTCCAAGAGCCCCCACGGCCTGGTCCATCACCTGCCCGTTCCGGAAAAACATCAGGGTGGGAATGGACATTATGCCGTACTTAGTCGGCGTGCGGGAGTTATCGTCTATGTTCATCTTTACGAATTTTGCCCGTCCGGCAAACTCTTTCTCCAGTTCGTCTATGACCGGAGAGAGCATCTTACAAGGGCCGCACCACGGCGCCCAGAAATCCACAACCACCGGCAAAAGGGATTTAAATACTTCATTCTCAAAAGCGTCATCGTTGATATTCACGAGAAGGTCTCCTTCAATAGGGTTAAAAAGGGGAAATAAACCAGGACAGAACCGCGCCTTATGACGAAACTGCGGGAGAGGCTCTATGGCGGTAAAATACCACAAATCACGGTTTTTTTCAAGTTTTTTGTCCGACTTTCCCGGCGGGAATGCGCGCCGGCAGAGGCACGGTCAACGTCAACCTTGAATCGAAACCTTTTATGCCGCGCGCCGCGGAAGGGATACCGTTATCCACAAGATGCGGCGTCAACAGCACTACCAGCTCTTTTCGGATATGCTCTCTGGAGGTGCTCCGGAAAAGGGCTCCCAAAAAAGGGATATCGCCAAGCAGGGGGATCTTCTTGAGCGTGGAGGATTCCTCCTCTCTGTTCAGGCCGGCGATAAGCAGGGTCACGCCGTCCTTCAGCATCACGGTGGTCTCGGTCTCCGAAGTGCTTACAACCGGGACCTGCGTCACTTTGCCCTCGGATATGATGTCTTCCCGGCGCGAAGAACTTACTTCCGGGTGTATGCGCATTCTCACGCAGCCGTCGCCGTTCACGAAAGGCGTGACGAAAAGCTTTATCCCGACATCGATGAAATTCACGCTCTGGGCGGATATGCTGTCATCGCTTTCCAGCACGGATATGGAAGAAGTTATATAAGCGTCTTTAGTGCCGACCATGATCTTGGCTTCTTCGTTATTGAGGACCATTATGCGCGGGCTTGAAAGTATGCGCACCCGGCCCACGGTCCGAAGCATGTCTATGACCGCTTTGTACTGGCCGGGTTCCTGCGGCGTGATCTGAGGCGTGCCGATCAGCAGACGGTCTGCCGCGCCCAGCGGGAGCTGGCCGCTGACGCGGAAATGCTTGTTGATCCAGTAATCCCAATCCACACCCATTTCGAACTTTTCCTCCGGGCTGATCTCGATTATCTGGGCGTCTATCAGCACCTGGCGCGGTTTTTCGTCGAACGCCGATACCAGCGCCGCGATCTCAGTGAGGCGGCGCGGATAATCTGTTACCGCGATCTTGTTGCTCTCCTCGTCCACGCGCAGCGACCCCCAGCCTGAAGTCAGCCTGTCCTGCAGTTTGGGGGCGAGTTTGGCGGCGCGCGCGAAACGCAAAGGAAATATCCTGGTCTCCGTACCCGGGACATCGGCCTGCCGCAGATACTCCAGCATCTGGGCAAGCCTGGGCCGGTCGTCGATAATCATCAGCACATTCGAAAGATTGTCCGCTATCACCCTGCCCTGGGGAGATTTGACCTGCAGAAGCTGCTCCGCGAGGCTCCTGGCGGAGGCGTACTTCAATTTCACGGTCGCCCGTTCCAGACCGGAATTATACCTTTCACCGTGCAGGGCTTCGTATTCCCTCTGGGTAAACACGCGGTATATCCCGCCCCTGCGTTCACAGGCGAGATCATTGGACATCAATATCAACTCGAAAGCCGCCTCCGGTTCGACATCTCTGACGAAAAGGGTCGTCTTGCCGCGGACACCGTTGCCGATAACTATGTTCATCCCCGCCTTTGACGCCACTTCCCGCAAGGCAACCGTGATATCGGCATCGTTCATTTCCAGCGTGATCGGCCCTTCGCCTGCGGCCTGCGCGACAACGCCGGTAATTCCGGAGGCGCAAAGACAAACGGCCAGATGAACGCCGTAGATCTTAAAAAGAAATCTCATATAGCTTATCCCCTTTTGTCAGAATGACTCCGCCTTTCATAACACGCTCAAGCCTGAAACCGTTGATCTGCTGGCCGGGATAAAGGCGGATCTCTCTGCCTGAAGATGTATCCTGCAGAAAAGCCGCCGGACCGGCGCCCAGGATCACTCCGGTAAGTTTCAAAGTCCCGTCTCCTGCATCCTCTGCGCCGCCGGAGGATGCAAACGGCTCTGTCCCAGTTCCCCGGAGTTTTCCGAACAGGCGGCCTTCTCCGATCTTTGCCCTTTTGTCCGCCGCAGGGACGGGCCGCGAGAAAAGCTCAACCGCGTTCGACGGATCGCTGCCGGCATTAAGCGGCAGGTCCAGCTCCGAGGAAACGACGAACCTCGCCTTGAGCAGGTCTTCTCCGAGCGGCAATACATCTATACGCGCCTTGTGGATCGTAAAGATATAGAGAGAAGTTTCCAGCGCGGATACAAACGACATCACTCCGCGCTCACTACCGGTTATTTCCGTTTCGAGGACAACCTTCCCGGGGCCGGCCGGGGAAACGCCGGCGCGCAGAGAAACCAGCTTGACGCCGCAGGCGGCGGTAAGGCTCTCGATCTCTCCTGCGGCGGACGCGGCATAAGAACGCACGCCTCCCCCGGCGGAAAAAGAAGGAGCAATGTCTTTCACGGAGAGCAATGAGTTCAAAGCGGCGCATCTTTTCCGGGCATCGGAAAGTGCCTGTTTTGCCGCGGCATAACCGCGGAAGAAATGACGAACGCATACCGCCGATAGAAAAACGGCGGCAGCGCATAAGGCAAAACACGCGTTCCTGGCCGCGGACGATATTGTCATTTGACCCATTCCCCCCGGAAGATTATTGTCCCCTCCGCGGCGGAACGCTCCATCCGCAATTCCCCGGGTTTCCAGGAAAGGAACACCGGGTTACGAGCGACTGCGGGCATGAATTCTTTCAGCGAATCCCACCCCTCCTGGCGTCCCTGAATGACGAGCCTTTCCCCTCTTTCATAAACGAGACCGTTGAGCACTATGCCGTTATTCCCTGCGGCCTCGCGTATGCCCGATAACCGCCCGAAAAGGGTTTCTTCCTGCGACAAATCCCGTTCCCGCAAACGGAACATCCTGTTCCCGGCTCTTAAGATGGGAAGAACGGCCTTCTCCATCCTACCCAGCGGGCCGGCGAGAACGCGCGCTTTTCTCCTCTCCGCGCCGGCCAGAGAGCCTAAATACGCAGAAAGAGCCGAAGTCAGAAGCGCGATTGCGGCGATGAAACAGGCGGCGCGGCGCTTCAAGATGCCTTCCGATCTCCGGGCTTTTATTTCAGGCAGGGAAAAATCTCCGCCGTGGTCACGGCGTTCCCGTTCCGCATTAAGGCTCAAGCCTATAAGCGGGACGTAAAGAATCCCGTTCCCATTCCTTTCTCCCGCGCCGCC
>DIEK01000125.1 GCA_002418595.1 Candidatus Omnitrophica bacterium UBA5776
GCCGTTTGAGCATCTTTTCAGACAACGCGTCACCGGCCGCCTTGCCGAACAGGAGCGGGACCATTCCCGGCCGGGAGGAAATCAATCCGGCGAGCTCATTCCATTTCTCCGGCGGCCAGCATTTAAGCCCCCAGTTGGCAAAAGGAGACAACCCGATAACGCGGGAACCGGCGGTTATACGGTGTTCCGAAAAGAACGCGTCGGCGAACGCAGATTCTTGCGGGGAAAAGGCGAAATCGACAGGGCCGTGCGCGGCCGGGACGCCGTGACGCCTCAAAAGCCCAAGATAAACGTCTATCATGTGCCGGTTCCGGCCGATCTCCTTTTTTCTCACCCTCCAGACGTTCCCGGCGCCGAGAAAAACGAACATCAAACTGGCCTTCAGCACAAGCACGAGGCTAAACCTGCGGCGGCGCAATCCCAGGGCCAGCTTCAACTGCCTCAAGAGCCCTTTATCTTTCCCATAACGGTCGTAAACCAGGACTTCGTTTATGCCACGGCAGCCTTCGACGAAACTCTTCAGCCTGGGAGAGGTCAAAAAAGATATCCGCGCGCCGGGAAAAGCGCGCGACAGCGGAGCGACCACGCTAAGATCGTTGCAGACGTCGCCTATGTTCGAATGGCCCAGGATGAGAATATTCTTTTCAGGCATATGCGCGAAAAAAACTTATCACTTGCCTATCAGGTCTTTTAACCCCTTAGCCGCTCCGCCGACCGCGTCTTTAACGCTCTCCGCGGTGCCGGATACCGTCTCCTTGACGGCGCTCGCCGCTTTTTTCCCGCTCTCCACGGCCGTCCCCTGCACCTCCTCGAAGACCTCCTTGCCCTGCGTGCCCATATAAGAAAGGAATATGTCGGAACCTATCTTGGCGGGGTTATCGACGTTATGGTAGGTCTGGTCGAGATTAAGATTGATATCGTATGTTAAAGGCGCGCCCGAAGTCGAGTATCCGGAATAAACTATCCTTCCCACCTTCAGTTCAAGCGTGTCTATGCGCCACTGCGGCGGGGCGCCTTTTCCTTTCTTGGGGATGAACGACTCCAGAGGCTTTGTGTTGGTCATCCCGCTTTTATCGCTCCGGAGCACTAATTCTTTCAGTTCGATCCTCACGCGCGGAAAGAATAACCTGCCGTTCAAAATGTCGGGCAGGCTGTATTCAACGTAGAATTCCGGCAGGTTTATCATAGTTTCATCCCTGGCTACCGACGGATTGGATAACGTCAGGCCGGAGACGCGTAAATAAGGCTTTAAAACGCCTATATCTATCTTCGACACGCGGGCATTCAGCCCGGCCGCCGACATCGTGTACGTGAAGGCGGCTTTGGCGATAACGTTCCGGAACACCAGCAGCAGCGCCGCCAGTAACAGAACAAAAAGCACAATGGAAAATAATATCTTTTTGATGAATTTCATGGGTTTATCCCCTTTCCTTTACGCCAGAGAAGCGGCCGCTTCGATTATCTTGACGCAAAGCTGCACGGCAGCCTCGACGTCGTCCATACTGAAGACCCCGGTGGAGGAATGGATGTAGCGCGCCGGGACGCTCAAGACGCCGGTGGGAATACCCTCCCTGTTCATATAGATCATCGCCCCGTCGGTCATTCCGCCTTCCACCACGTCCAACTGATATTTGATGCCGTTGTTCTTGGCAGCGTTGATGCAAAGCTCACGCACATTCTCCCCGACGATCAGCCCCCTGCCGCCGGCTTCTATCATCGTGATGGCGGGGCCGGCGCCGAGTTTCAGGCTGGTCTCTTTTTCCTGTATGTTGGGAGTATCCCCGGAAGCGGTCGTGTCCAGCGCCAGGGCGAAATCCGGATTGATGCGGAAAGAGGCCGTGCGCGCCCCCTTTAATCCCACTTCTTCCTGGACGGTGGCCGCGGCGTAAACCTCCGCCTGCGCGTTTATCCTTTCCATCGCTTTCAAGAGGACGTAACACCCCACTCTATCATCAACCGCCTTGCCGTAAAACAAGCCGCCGCCGAGACTGCCGGAATTCGGCTCGAATATCACCTGGTCGGCCACCCCCACTTTTTTTTCGGCTTCCTCCCGCGAAGAACAGCCGATATCGATGAACATATCCTCGCAATTCACCGGTTTCTTGCGCTCCTCTTCTTTCTGCAGGTGGGGCGGTTTCAGGCCGATTACCCCCTTAACGTCGCCGCCGGCCCCTTTGACCACCACCCGCTGGCTGACCAGCACCCGGTCGTCTATGCCGCCGATCTTGATGAAACTAAGGTATCCGTCCTTGGTTATGTGTTTGACCAGCAGGCCTATCTCATCCATATGCGCCGCCAGCAGAAGTTTCTTCTTCCCTTTTCCTTTTCTGGCGATCACGTTCCCCATACCGTCCTGATAACACTCCTCGCAGATACGTCCGAGTTCCTCTTTCATGATCGCGGCCGTCTCTTTTTCGTACCCGGATATACCGGGGGCTTCAAGCAGTTTCTTCAATAATGCGTCCATTGTAAAGATACTCCTTTCGCAAGATGAATAGGCGCGCGGTTGAGGATTTCCGCGCCTTGATTGAAACTGCCCGGGCCGTCCCTTCGACAATGCGTTGACAGTGAACCTGTTGAACTACTCAGGACAAACGCCCGGGGTTTCTCTATCGATCGGGAGAGCTAAACTCTCGCCTCTTCTTTTTAGAGATCATCGAGATCGACAGCCTTGAGCCCGTCTATGCCCCTGGCCTCGAAATAATCCTCGTATTTGTTTATGAATCCGTAGAGCTTTTCGAAACGCTCGTGCTCCCCCATTCTTTTCACCGCTTCTTCCCCGATTCCGGCGATGAAATCCCGGTTGGCCATCTTGTCCACCAGCCTCTCCCAGAAAGTCTCCTCGTCGTAGTCATTCTTGTAACCCTCTATTTCTTCGCTTTCCTCGAAACCCGGCGTGGGAAAATACTCGCCGCAGGAAGAATCCAGTTCCACCATATCCCCCAGGCCGTTAGCGGCCGCCTGGGAATATATTGCCTGTTCGATCTCGTCGAACTTCTTGGCCCGCTCGCTCTGCAGGCGCACGCCGTTTATCATCCAGTTCCCCAGGTAAACCACCTTGACCAGGTCTATCATCTGCTCTTTTGTCAATTCGATCTGCATAAAGCCCTCCGATTTAAAAATTACGGCGCGGATAATACTGCCGCCGCTCGCTATCGCGCGGCTTGCATTCATCCGCTTAATTCCTTGCCGCCGACTTCAGCCTGGAGAAAAAATCGTTATACGGGAAATATTTACCCGGGCACTCCGTCCTGGCTCCGGAGACCTGGCCGTGCCCCAGTATATTCTTCAAGGGAACGGAATAATATTTGCGCAGGATGTTGACCAGATAGACCAGAGAATCCATCTGTTCCTCGCTGACGCTCTCCTTGCTGAAATTGCCTACCAGGCAGATTCCTATGCCGCGCGAATTCATATTGGCGGCTTTACAATGCGCGCCGTCCATCTGCTTGAGCCAGCCCGGAGAAACCTCTATCTGCCCGTTCTTCTTGCCGCACGTGCCGTTGGCGATGAGGAAATCGTAACCCAGGCCGTTGTCGAACCCGCGGCGCAGGTGCATCTGGAACAGAGAAAGCGCGTTGTCTTCGTCTGTGGCGCTGTGATGAATTATGATATACTTCCATTTGCGCGACGGGTACAACGGGATTACCGGCTTCA